>CAMQTD010000111.1 GCA_947036995.1 uncultured Parabacteroides sp. | reverse complement strand
TGTTGGGTGAGGACTTCGCGGATGAAGATTAGTCCGATGCCTTGACCGTTGGGCTTGGTGGAGAAGAAGGGGCTGAAGAGTTTCGCCTCAACTGATTTGGTGATGCCGTTGCCGTTGTCCGCTATTACGAGGGCAAGGGGGGCGTGGGTGGTGGTGATTGTGATTGTGCCGGTTTGCTCGATGCTTTCGGCGCTGTTCTTTATGATGTTTAGGAGCACTTGTTCAAAGAGTACAGGGTCGGCGGAGATGTTGGGCATTTGATCGCTTAGTTCCATCTTTAGGGTGATGTCGCGCGTTTGGCAGATGGTTTCCATAAAGCGACTGCATGAGCGGAGGAGGTCGTTTATATCTACCTGCTGTTTTTGAGGGACGGGGATTTTTACTACTTCGGCAAAGTTGGTGATAAATTCGCTCATGCGCATGGAGCGATCTATGCATACGCGGATTACTTCGCGCATATCTGCGGTATCGTCCATCTCGGTTAGGATGGATTCGAGGCTGTCGAGGGTGGAGGTAACGCCTGCGGTGGTGTTGTTTACTTCGTGGGCGATCATGCGGATTACCTGTTCGTAGGCTTTCTTTTCGGCTTTGATCACCTCAACAGTGAGCGATTCGATGAGGTAGAAGGAGTGTTGGAATCCTTGGTCTAAAAAGCTAGAGTGTGTGCATTTATAGATCGAGGAGTCGCTCAGGCGCAGGGTGCGGGTATCGTTTAGGGCGATTTGGGATAGCTCGGCGGCGAGGGGACTGTTTAGGTCGTCGAACCGTTTGCCGATGCAAGCGGATTGATTCATATACATGCCGATGAACTGCTGCGAGGTGCTGTTTAGAGAGGATATCTTACGGTCGAAGTCGAGCACGATTACGCCCATGGGGGATGCTTCGATCAGGAGGTCGAGAAAGTGGTTCTGCTCTCTGAGGTAGAGGCGTTCGCGTTTGAGCTGATCCATCATCTTGTTGAATACGGTTACGATGCGGTCGGTTTCGTATTGCCCTACCATCCCGAGTCGGGAGCTGAAATCTTGTTCGCGCAGCAAATCCATTCCGTTGCCGATGGTTTGGAGCGGCTTTACCAGCTTTTGGTAAAACTGCGACAGAAAGATAAAGCTAACCAGCACGATGCCCTGCATAATATAAAAGAGCCAGCCCCCCTCGCTAATAGATAGGTAGGTGAGGATAGAGAGGATCAGCAGCAGCAGGGCGGAGAAGATAGCGAAAAAGTATTTTAGCTTCATCGGAATGGTGTAATTTTATATGTTATAGACTATGTTATACTTCTCTAAGCGGCGGTAGAGGGCGGCGCGACTGATACCCAAGGCTTGCGCCACGTGCGAGAGGTTACCACGGTGTTTCTCCAAGGCTTGAAGGATGGTTTGCTTCTCGATCTCGTCTAGCGTCATGCCTGCGGTGGATAATGCTGCGGTGGCGGCTGGGGTGGCGCGTTGCTGGTATTGAGTTTCGAAGTCGCACTGATCGAGGGTCTCTTTGTTGTTGACCAAGAGGGTGCGTTCGATTAGGTTTTTCAGCTCGCGGATGTTACCCGTATAGGGCAGCCGTTGGAGGAAGGTGATTGCTTCGGGCGTGAATTGTACTTCGGGGATACCGAGTTGCTTGGTCTGCTTGGCGGCAAAGTGGCGTGCAAGGAGTGGGATGTCTTCGCGACGCTCGCGCAGGGGTGGCAGGTGTACGGTGATGAGGTTGATGCGGTAGAAGAGGTCTTCTCTAAAGGTGCGCGCTGCCACGCGTGTGGCGAGGTCGGCATTGGTTGCACTCACCACGCGGATGTTTACTTTGCGTGGGCGACTGTCGCCCAGTACTTCGAAGGTTTGATCTTGCAGTACGCGCAGGAGCTTTACTTGGCAGGAGAGGTCGAGGTCGCCAATCTCATCTAAAAAGATGGTGCCACGATCGGCTAATTCAAAGCGCCCTACCCGATCCATGGAGGCATCTGTAAAGGCGCCTTTCTTGTGTCCGAACATCTCGCTTTCGAAAAGACTTTGTGAGATTCCGCCCAGATTCACCTTCACGAACGATTCCGTGTTTCTGTTACTTAGCTGATGCAGGGCTTCGGCGATTAGCTCCTTCCCTGTTCCGCTCTCGCCCGTGATAAGTACCGAGGCGTTGGTGTGCGCAATGCGTTTTACGGTGTTGAGTATCTCGATAAGGGCTGTGGAGCGACCGATTATCTTATCAAACGCAACCTCCGTGGATGGTTGGGGGGCGAGCGTGTCGGATGCTTTTTTCTCGTTCAGCTGCAAGGCGGTTTCGATGGTGCTGAGTAGGGCTTGATTGCTCCACGGTTTGGTTACGAAATCGAACGCACCATACTTCATGCCTTGTACGGCGAGCGAGATGCTTCCCCAAGCTGTCATCAATATAATGGGTGCATCGGGGCAGAATATTTTTACCTGTCGAAGGAGTTGGATCCCCTCTTCGCCTGTTGTTTTGAGGGAAAAGTTCATATCCATCAGGATAAGTTGGGGGATGTCGGTGTGCACGAATGCGATTGCTTCGGCAGGGTTGGCTGCTGTTTTTACTTGATGACCTGCGCGCTTCAATAGCAGTTGCAGGGAGCTGCGAATAGCGGGGTCGTCGTCTATAATAAGGATCATTGTATGGTGTTGTTTATGCTTGTGTGAATATTCTTGCAAACAAAGATAGGGAAATCTTGTGTATTGCAAGAATATTCATTGAATTGGTAATTGAAATATTATCGCACGACCTCTTCGAAATCGACGGTAAGCGGTTCGGCTCTTTCGTAATCGTACAGCGTAAGGCTGCGGAGTTGGTAGTAGTAGAACCAGTAGAGATAGAGTTCGGAGATGTGTTTTTGCTTCGATTCATCTTTACTGAGTTGGGCATCGTTGAGGTCGAGGGTGTTGATCTTTCCGATCAAGAATGTTTCGATGCTTGATTTGTAGCGTTGCTGCGCAATCACGTCTGCCTCGGAGGCGATGGCGAGCTGGGCGGCTTGGTTGTTAAACTGCTCTACAAGGAGGAAGATGTCTTGGTTAAAGTTCATCTGATCTTGCTTAATGCGCGACACGATTACTTCGCGGTTACTCTCGGCAACCTTTACATTGCCGCGGCGCTTACCCCAGTCCAACAGCGGAATGGTGATGCCTACCTCAACGACTTGGTTATTCATCAAGTTATTGTAGACCGTATTCAACCGATTATCCTCGCCCGAATAGCCTACGGATGCAAACAGATTCACATCGCGCAGGTTGCCTTTCGCTTGTGCTACGCTGTAATCTGCCTCGAGCTGACGGCGGCGAATGCGCTGGGCAAAGGGGTTGTTGTCCAATGCCTGTGTGAGTACTTTGTTGTAGTTCATCTGTTCGGACACAACGGTGCGGGGCACTTCGGGGTGGATCGGTGCCATCTCGTCCATACCCAAAAAAGAGCGAAGCGCAAAGGTGCGTGCATTCAAGTTGCTTTGCGCCTGTGTGCGTGTGGCTTTTGCTTTGAGGGCAGAGAGTTTGAGCTGAAGGAGTTCGTTTTCCGAAATCTGCCCCATCTTGCGCTTTGCTTGTGCGATAAGGTATAGTTTGTCGGCATTGGTAAGGTTTTGCTGCGCGATGGCTACGTTTTCGTTTGCCAATAGCAGGTCGAAATAGTAGGTAATCGTACGCATAGTAACCTCCTCGGTTGCTGTGAGAAAACTTGCTTTAGCTTCGGCATAACGCACGGGCGAAATGCGTCGCTGCCACTTAATCGGGTTAGCGGCAAACAGCGGTTGGGTGAGCGAAAGGCGCACGGGTACACTCATCAGGTGTTTTTTTCCATCAGAACCGAGCTGCTGCATATAGTCTAACGAGGAGCTTAGAGAGATCTTACCACCAGTAAACCATATATTTTGGTCGATGGCAACCTCCCCACTGAGTCCCAACGCGTTGTTACGGATAAACTTATACGACCCATCCTCTGTTTGGTAGCTGCTATAACTCTTATTGTAGTTGGGCAGCGTACCACGAAAGTTAACCTCTGGCAGCAGATCCGCCCGAAAGGTGCGATACTCCCAATAGGCTGTTTTTAACTCATTCAGTGCCACGGCTGCATCTACACTCTGCATGCGTGCTAGGGTGATGGCTTCTTGGAGGGATAGGGGTTGTGATTGGCTATTTTCCTGCGCTACTACGCCCAATGAATGGGTTAGTAGTAGTAGTAGGGGCATTATCTTTTTGTACATATTCTTTCTTTATTTATTAGTTTTTCTTATTCTGCTTTTAAAACCGTTGATGGGTCTAACTTCATTGCTCTGCGTGCAGGAATGGTTACGCCTATCACGATCATGAGCGATACGATCAGCAGTGATGCTCCTGCTGTAATCAACAAGCGCCACCATGTGAAGGGCATATTGGCTGTGTCGATTAGGTCGGCATAGGATATATTGAGTATCAATAGTCCTAACAGGGGCATGGATAAATACAATAGCATGAGTCCTTCGATATTAAGCCACGTGCCTATCTTAAACCGAGATGCTCCCAGTGCGATGCGCAATCCGGTCTCTCCTTTGCGTTGTTCTGTACGTAGCCAAAAGGTTCCTACAATACCAAAGAATACATTGAGCAGCAGAAAGGTGCTGAACAGTAGGTATGCTTGCATGGATTGTTGCTCTTTTTTGTTTCTATCTATACGCATCTGTTCGTGCGAGGTGAAAGAGCTTACGTATACGTTTCCTGCGGTGAGTTGGTCGCCTAAGGAGCTGAACCAATCGCTCATTTCGGCAACAGTGATCGGTTGCTTCATCCGCAAGTTGAAGTCCATACCATTCGCTCCAAACTGCTCTATTTTATCTTGCAAGTTGGTGGGAGAGCAGATAATAAAGCCGCCATTTGAGGCTTTATTATATTCGCTTTCTTTCACGTTGGGAATGATTGCGGCAACGGTTCTTGTGCCGCTACACCGCACCTCTTTTCGTATGGCTTCTCCTCCTTTGTATAGTTGTTTGGCTGTTTGGTCGGTTAAGACTAAGAGGTTTTCTTTGTTTCTCAATCGTTCTGTGAGTGCGTTTCCGTCTAAATCTTTCACCCGAAATAGGTCGAAGAACTCGGGTGATACACTATACAAATGACAGTTCAAGTAGTTGACACTGTCTGCATCGAGCGGAAAGATTTCGCCGTAGCTATTTCCTGGCGAATAGGGGCAGCTGTAAAACGAATAGGCTACGGATTCTACTTTGCCTGTCTGCATCAAGCGTTCCTTTAGCTGTTCGATTCGGCGATAGTCGTTTGCGTTCCCTTTTTCTTCGGGAATAAATCCTGCTGATTTAGGACTAAGCTTATCAAGCTCTATTCTCCAACAGTTCTCTATATTGTAGCCTGATGGTTGGTGGTAGGTGTATTGCTCTACAAAAAGTTTATCAATCACGAACCAGAGAAGCGCTGTAACTATAAATAGCTCGGCAAACAGCCATCCATTCTGGCGGCGTTGGTTCCATATTAGTTTAATAAGATGCTTTATCATGGTTAGTCGGCGTTTTTAAGTGATTGAATAATAGGTATCCTGCTGCATCGCCATGCTGGAATGCCTGCGCTCAACAGGTTGAGCAGGAATACAAGTATGAAGGTGGCAAGAAATGCTTCGGGTCTGAATAGCATTGTTGCGTCTAACAGCATATCGCTGCGAAGGAATATACTTTTACAGATCGAGAGTAGCCCGAAAGAGAGCAGTAGCCCCAATATTCCACCTATCATGGTAATCAGTAGGTTTTCGTATAGTACTTGTTTTATAATGTCTCCTTGACTACAACCGAATGCCTTGCGCACACCAATCTCGGCACGTCTCTTGCGAAAGGAGGTAAGCGTAACGCCTAACATATTGAGCATTGGCAGCACGATAACGATTAGCGCAATAGAGATCTTCTCCAATAGCCAGTTGAACCATGAAGCCTCGTCGCTGGTTTTCCAACCACTCGGATCACGCATCTTTTCGTAGATAGATTGAATGGCGTTGGGCTTGAGCTCCCAGTCTACGCAGTGTGTATTGAAGGCTGCTACGTTAGCGGCGATCTCCTTGCGGATGGCGGGAAAGTCGGAAGCCTTATGCGCTAAAATGGCTACCTGAAAGAAGCCTACGATATTATCCGCTGTGGTAGATACGGTCATCTTTTCATGGTTTGTAGTGTAAGGAACCCACAAGTCGGCGCAGGTGTGTCCTGCTGCCGAACTGGGGCGCTTCACTACACCTACGATGGTGAACTCGACGAAGCCTTTTACAACCGTACGCCCTACGGCGTTGTGCCAATCACCGAAAATCGTTGCAGCAAATTGATCGCTAATCACGGCTTTGGGCAGGGCTCCTGCTACATCTGATGCGGTATATGCGCTTCCTTCCAGAAATGAGAAGTTGAATACTTGCCAATAGGTATCGTCTGTTTCTCTGATGGGAACATATTGATAGAGTCTTTTATGGGGTAGGCTGATGGGCATATTTACGCCCGAAAAGGCGGTTACAGCCGCTGGTGTTGGCAGCGACTTGTATACCTCTCTTGCTACTTGTTCACTCATGTAGGATGCATTCATGTGATTCTCGTTCTTTAGAATTGCACGCGTGCTACCTGCAAATAGCATTCTCCCTCTATTCGATTCAGGAGCATAGCCTGCCGTGCGTACTTGAAAAATCAAGACCATCAGCATGACTGCTGATATACACAAGGCTGTACCAGCTATCGAGAGCAGACTCACCAAAAGATTCTCTCTTAAGAGCTGCCATGCTTGTTTAAAATAGAGATTGATCATATTGTCGTACTTATTTCTGCTTAATACTACTCATGCCCGAAACGTTGTTGTCTTTAGACTTTGGGTCTCCTTTGTAGACAATCTTACTCATGCCGGAGCAATTGGCAGATAGTTCTTCTGCTGCCCAAACGATTACTTTACTCATCCCCGAACAGTCTACGTTTGCGTTTGCAGACTGAAGATCTAGTAAGTTAATATCGCTCATGCCTGAACAGTCTGCTTTGATGGTTGTTGTCTGTCCGATTACATTTAGTTTGCTCATACCAGATACTTCAGCAACAAAGAGTGGGGCAAACATACGGTCGATATTCATCTTTGTCATCCCCGAACAGTCTACCGCAAATTTATCTGCCGTAATCTTTTGAATGATGTGTACCGAGGGCATACCTGAGGTTCTGATCGCCTCTAAAGAGGTTGGCATGGTGAGGGTAGCGGTAACGTTGTTTTCTAATTCTACGTTGTCTTCGGTTAGGTTGATCGTTAACAGCTCGTCCTTTTGTGTGCAATTGATTAGGGCTACTAAGTTTTCGTCTCCTTGAATTGAAAGAGCGTATTCGCTACCTTCTACAATCTTCAAATCAATAGAGAGATTGAGGCGTAGGTTCTTAAACTCGGTTAGGGTGATCTCCTTGTGTGTGCTCACGCCGTTACCTTTAATCCGCTTACTATTTCCGTTAGACGATACTGTAATACAGCCATAAAGGCAAAATTGAAGGAGTAATGCAATCATTAATTTCGTTTTCATATCTCTTTTTTTAATTGTTATTTATATTAAGTCTATTTTAAGCAACGTGTATACGTCTTCTTTTAAAGCAATGATCGTGCCAAAGTTGTAACACGTTAGTTCTCAGAGATAATGCAAATATAGCAAGTGTTCGATAATGAACAGTGTGTTCGTTTTTGTGATGGCAGACCGTGTGTGGGCAAACAAAAACGACCGCCCGAGTCACTTTCTATGGTAAAGTGATCGAGCGGTAGTCTTTATTTAATTAGAATGAAATCGAATCGTTTAATTTAGGTTTGCTATCTCGTCAAGAGATAAGCCTGTACATAGTGCGATAGTCTCCGCAGGGATATTATTCGCCTTCATTGCACGAGCTGTTTTTTCTATGCCTTCGGCTTTGCCTTTCTCAAGTCCTATTTCGAGTCCTTTCTCGAGTCCTTTCTCAAGTCCTTCTGCTCTACCTTCCGCTATTCCAACTTCTTTGCTATAGCTCATCTTGCTTTTCTCAGTACTTACGGCATCCCAAAACTTATCGTAGCTCCTCATCTCTTCCTCGGTGAATGCCCCTTCTTGTAGGATGTCGACAGCCTTCTTTATCTCGGGAACGGTTAGAAGATCGGTGGGTAGCTCTTTCTTCTCGCCCATCTCGGTGAGGAATCGGAGCCAGAGGGCACGTAGCTTCTTCTGCTTGAAATTCTGTGGTTCGAACTTCGGTAGCTCTATGAATATAAACTGTAGTCCATCAATAACCTTATCAGAATGCTCGGCGTGAACAATGCGGTAGTGGTGGTAGGCACTCTTTAGCTTGTGTTCAAAGTTTT
>CAMQTD010000110.1 GCA_947036995.1 uncultured Parabacteroides sp. | reverse complement strand
GTGTAGTGGCAAATCTATTTGCCCGACAACTAAATACAGCCTCTACAGCTGATGTGTTTTGTACCATCATAGACAATCGTAGTTTAGAAGCTGCCTTTACCGTATTAGAAAGTGAACTGCCATTGATTCAGTCCAAAGACCGTGTAGATGTGAAGCCTTTTGCACTTAAGGATATAACCGTAGTAGGTAATATATCTGAGATCAATCCATTTGTAGACGAAAACGGTATGGTACAGGTGAAAGCTAAAGTGGCAAATAACACCAAACTATTTGAAGGTATGAATGTGCAAATACGCGTACATCGCTCATTGGGCAAACAACTTGTTATTCCGAAAACAGCCCTCGTGCTTCGTTCGGGCAAGCAGGTCGTATTTACCCTTGTAGACGGTAAAGCATTTTGGAATTATGTACGCTCCGACTTAGAAAACACATCGAGTTATACCATCGTAGAAGGTCTTAAAGATGGCGATCAAGTAATTACGAGCGGAAATATTAATCTTGCACACGAATCTCCTGTAAACGTAATCGAATAGTCCTATGATAAAGTTCCTCCTTCAACGACCCATTGCTGTATTGATGGCTTTTACCGCCTGCTTTGTTATGGGCTTGGCAACTTATTTTGCCATTCCGGTAAGCCTACTTCCCGATATAGCTATTCCAGAGATCACGATACAGGTATCTGCCCAAAACACCTCAGCGCGTGAATTGGAAAATACCGTGATACGCCCTATCCGCCAACAGCTGATGCAGGTGGGTAAACTGCGCGACATACACAGTGAAACAAATGATGGAGCAGGAATAATACGCCTTAGCTTTGATTTTGGCACAAATACCGATCTTGCCTTTATTGAGGTAAATGAAAAGGTTGATGCTGCAATGAATTACCTGCCACGTGAGATAGAACGCCCGCGTGTTGTGAAAGCAAGTGCAACGGATATACCTGTTTTTTACCTTAGTCTGACACTGAAAAGCGACAGCGCATATGCTGAACCGAGCGAATCGGGACAGCTAGCCCTCAGCCTATTTGCCGAGACGATTATCAAACGACGCATCGAACAGCTTCCCGAAGTGGCAATGGTCGATATTACCGGAATTGTGAACCGTGAACTACAAATCACCCCCAATCAAAAGAAATTAGCGATAGCCAATATCTCATTAGAAGATATAGAATACGCGCTGAAACAGAACAATATCGAACCCGGCAGCATGACTGTACGTGATGGATATTATGAATATAACATCAAATTCTCTACCCTACTACGCACAGCCGAAGATGTAGAGAATATCTATATCCGCAAGGCTGATCGCATTTTCCAACTAAAGGAGCTAGCCACAATCACTACCGTTCCAGAAAAAAAGAAAGGAAGCTCACTCTCTAACGGAAAAAATGCGGTTACACTGGCCGTTATTAAGCAAGCAGACGAGAACATGACCAGCATGAAGGAGTCTCTCAAGGAGGTGACCGATTATTTCACGAAAGTATATCCCGATATTGAGTTTAGTATAACACGGAGTCAGACGGAGTTATTGGATTACAGCATTTCGAATCTTCAACAAAATCTCTCGCTCGGATTTTTATTTATCTGTATTGTATCGATACTGTTTTTGGGTGACCTTAAGAGTCCGACTGTTATCGGAATTAGTATGTTGGTGAGTATCGTTATCAGTTTACTATTCTTCTACCTGTTTAAGATGTCTCTTAATATCATCTCGCTTTCGGGTTTGATCTTGGCACTGGGTATGATGATTGATAGTTCCATTATCGTTACAGAAAACATTTCGCAATACAGAGACAAAGGCTATAACTTGGAGGAGTCTTGCGCCTTGGGTACAACGGAGGTTATAACACCAATGTTAAGCTCTACATTTACAACAATTGCCGTTTTTGTACCGCTTGTATTTATGAGTGGTATTGCTGGAGCTATCTTTTTTGATCAGGCTTTTGCTGTTACTGTGGGGCTATTGGTCTCTTATGTTACTGGTATTATACTACTTCCTGTACTATATAAATTAGTTTACAGCCGTAATATAGGCCCTAAGACATGGAATATCAATGCAGCAATGGCAAAGCACAGTGCATACAGCACACAGGTTTTAGATAAATTCTACGATCGTGGCATCGACTTTATCTTCCGCCATAAAGTATCCAGCGTACTATTTTGCTGTGTTACCGTTCCGCTATGCGTATATCTTTTCTATGCCATACCCAAAAGTCGCATGCCCGAGATAGAGCAAAATGAGCTAATCACCCATATTGAGTGGAACGAAAATATTCATATAGACGAAAACTGGGCACGCGTAAATGCACTGTTTATGCAAACCGATACGCTATCAAAAGAACATACAGGTTACATTGGAAAGCAGCAATTTCTATTGAATAAAGATAAAGAGCTCTCCTCGTCCGAAGCTGAATTGTATTTTAAAACTGTGTTATCAAACGAGATTGACCCACTGCAAAGTAGCATTCAAGCGTGGATAAAAAAACACTATCCACAGGCAGTAGTCTCCTTCTCTCCTCCCGAAACTGTTTTTGAAAAACTCTTTGTTACCGGAGAGGCTGATATCGTAGCCGAGCTTTATACCCGCGATAAAACGAATGCGCCACAAATGCAAACAATTCGCGATATGGAAACGCAAATAGCAGTTGGAACAGGAGAAACACCCGTTGGTATCGCTTTTGAGAATCAACTGAATATTGCTATCAATAGAGAAAAACTACTCCTTTATAATGTTAGTTACGATGAGGTATATCGCGTACTTAAAACAGCGTTTAAAGAGAATAACGTAGCTACCCTCCGCTCCTACCAGCAATACCTACCCATCACATTGGTAGGCAGAGAGCAGACTGTAAACGAGGTAATGCAAAATACGCTTATACGCACTTTGCCCGACAAGGATAAAGAAGTTCAATACATTCCCCTACAGTCTTTAATAAGTATTGCGCCGAGCGAAGACTTTAAAACAATCGCAGCAGGTAAGAATGGTGAGTTCGTTCCTTTCTCCTTCTACGATGTGAAAGATGCGCCACAGCTAATGCAAAAAGCACGTGAAGAGGTATCAAAAACGAATGCTTGGGATCTGGACTTTTCGGGAAGCTTCTTCTCCAATCAACAGATGCTAAACGAATTGGTTATTATCCTTTTAATATCCATCTTGTTGATGTATTTTATCTTGGCTGCACAGTTCGAAAGTTTTGCTCAACCACTCATTGTACTAATTGAAATACCTATTGATATCGCTTTTGCACTACTCCTACTCTGGATAACGGGGCATTCGCTTAACTTAATGAGTGCGATCGGAATTGTGGTAACCTGTGGTATTATTATCAACGACTCTATCCTCAAGATAGATGCAATTAATGAGTTCCGCAAAGCAGGCATGCCCCTCTTAGAGGCAATTCACGAAGCTGGTAAACGCCGATTGCGCCCGATTATCATGACATCGCTTACAACTGTTTTTGGTATGGTACCGCTACTCTTTTCGTTCGATATGGGTTCGGCACTGCAAAAACCGCTTGCCATTGCCATGATTGGCGCTATGGTGGTGGGTACTTTGGTGAGTCTGTTTATCATCCCATTGATATACTGGTATATTTATAGAAACGAAAACGTAGTAAAATAAATAGCAAATGAAAAATTATAAAATCTGTATACTATACACGCTTCTGCTATTCGTTGCTGTAGGCAGTGTAAATGCGCAAAAGCATAAACTTACGCTCAAACAAACCATCGCGTTAGCAGCTGACAGTTCGTTAGAATCTTTCCGTAGTAAAAACATGTACCTCGCAGGGTATTGGCAAAACCGTACCTATAAGGCAAATCGATTACCAAGCCTGACGATGAACTTATCCCCTGCAGAGTATTATCGTGATATAACCAAGCGGTATAACTCTACAGAGAATATTGACGAATACCGCAAGCAACAGTACTATGCTGCTACGGCAAACTTATCTATCAAGCAGAATTTTGACCTCTTAGGGGGTACTTTCTTCTTGGATTCGGACGTAGGATATATGAAGAATTTTGGTGACAATAAAAACAATCAGTTTACAAGTGTGCCGCTACGTGTTGGGTACTCTCAAAGCCTATTGGGATACAATGCGTTTAAATGGGAGCAGAAAATAGAGCCTCTTAAGTATGAAAAAGCAAAAAAAGAGCTGATCTATAACTTAGAGTATGTGTCGGAATTAGCAACACGCTATTTCTTCTCGCTAGCCATGGCGCAAGCAGAATTTGATTTGGCTATTGATAACGTGGCATCTACGGATACACTTTACCGTGCAGGTATGGAACGACACAAAATCGCTGCTATCTCGCAAGCCGACCTATTGACATTGAAACTCGATGGAATCAATGCACGCAACACGCTAAAAAATGCGGATATTGATTTAAAACGTGCCATGTTCTCACTCGCATCATACCTAAATTTTGACAAGAATACACAAATAGAGCTCGTTATACCAGGAAAACCGAGAGATATGCGCATACCTGAAGAGGAAGCGCTTGTATTGGCACGCACCAACAACCCTCAGTTTTTAGGCTTAAGACAAGAGATTCTTGAAGCTGAACAACAGGTAGATAAAACATTGAAAGAGTCACGATTTAATGCAAAAATAAATGCGAGTGTGGGGCTTAACCAAGTTGCAAATAATTTTAAAGATGCCTACCGCGACCCAATGCAGCAAGAGATTGTTTCGCTCTCTGTAGCGATCCCAATCGTAGATTGGGGTGTACGCAAAGGGAAGCATAATATGGCAAAAAACAACCTCAACGTGGCGCGCATATCTGCTCAACAGAAAGGGCTTACCGTAGAGGAGGATGTAATCATGACTGTAGGTGATTTTAATGTTCAGCAAGATATGATTGGCAGTGCCGAAGAGGCTTTCGATCTTTCTATTCTGGCTTACAACTCTACGAAACAACGTTTCATGATTGGAAAAGCCGATATTAACAGCTTAACACTATCGTTAAACCGCCAGCAAGATGCGCAGCGAAATTATATCATCGCCCTGCAAAACTATTGGCTCAGTTACTATAAGATACGCAAACTTACGCTTCACGACTTCGAAACAGGTATTGGGCTAAGTGATATGTTCGATTATACACAAGGATTGTAATTTATAGCAGCTAATCATAAAAAGATAATCGTTAAGAAGATAATCATTAAAAAGATCACCCGTGAACAGTACCCCTAAGATATCGTCATTCTCTATAATTATTGTGTTTCTCTGCATTGCATTGGCAGGAGTTACACTGGTTCCGTTGTTGCCCGTTAAGTTGTTGCCGTCTCGCACATTGCCACGACTTAACATTCAATTCTCAATGCCCGGAAACTCGGCACGTGTAGTAGAATTGACGGCTACATCCAAATTAGAAGCGATGCTATCTCGTATCAAAGGGATTAAATCAATCAGTTCCAATTCTGGCAATGGTTGGGGTAATATAACATTGGAGTTAGACAAGCACACTTCGGTAGATGCTGCACGTTTTGAAGCCTCGACCATTGTGAGGCAAACATGGCCTCAACTGCCCGACGAAACAAGTTATCCAAATCTTACCATGAGTCGCCCCGACGAAAAAGCTGGGCGCCCCTTTATGAGTTACACTCTCAACGCTGCAACAACACCATTTCTGATTCAGCGCTATGCCGAAGAGAATATAAAAACACGGCTCTCTCAAATACCTGGTATCTCGCGCATTGAGGTAAGTGGAGCAACACCGATGGAGTGGCGCTTAGCGTATGACAATCAGCAGTTAATAAAACTGGGTGTTACAGTAGATAAAATTCAGCAAGCCATTCAGCAATACTATAAAAAAGAGTTCTTAGGAACAGGAAATTTAGATATTTCGAGTGGTGGTAACGAATGGATACGACTGGCTCTTATTCCGAAAACAACCGAAAATGTATTTGATCCATCGCTTATTACCGTAGTTGGTGCAGCAGGTAAATTAATCCGACTTGACCAATTACTCACAGTACTACGTACAGAGGAGCGTCCACGAAGTTATTTCCGCATCAATGGATTGAACTCGATCTACCTCTCTATCCGAGCCGAAGAGACAGCCAATCAACTTGAACTAAGTGATCTGATAAGAAAAGAGTTGAATCAGTTAAAACCGCTATTACCAGCAGGCTACGAGTTGCATCCGAGCTATGATGCTACCGAATTTATAAAGGATGAATTGGATAAAATTTATATCCGTACAGGATTGACAATCTTAATCCTGCTTATTTTCGTATGGCTTATTACATTCAGTAGTAGGTATCTACTGCTTATTATTCTGAGTTTAAGTGCTAATTTATCTATCTCTGTTATTTTTTATTACTTGCTTGGTTTAGAGATGCAACTCTACTCGCTGGCAGGAATTACTATCTCGCTTAGTTTGGTGATAGATAACACGATTGTGATGACAGACCATATCTTGCATCATCGCAACCGAAAGGCTTTTCTGTCGCTACTAGCAGCAACCTCTACAACAATTGGTGCGTTGATAATTATTTTCTTTTTAGACGAGAAAATACGCCTCAACTTGCAAGATTTTGCAGCTGTTGTAATTATCAATCTTGCTGTATCGTTATTTATATCCCTGTTTCTTGTGCCTGCTTTGATCGAAAAGCTTGGATTGCAGAAGCAAGAGAAAAGAAAGAATAATATACTCGCACGCACAGCTCGTACGTTGAAAAAACGCATCAGACCGAAACGCATTACGGTTTACTTTGATCGCTATTACAAAGCTCAGATCAACTTCTTTAACCGATTCCGTATAAGTGCTTGTCTTTTACTGGTACTACTTTTCGGGATACCTATCTTTTTGATTCCTGATAAAATGGAGGGAGAGGGTGAAAAGGTGGAGCTATATAATAAGATATTTGGCTCAAAAATATATAAAGAGGATATAAAACCAATTGCCGACAAGGCGCTGGGAGGATCGTTACGCCTATTTATTGAAAAGGTGTATGCAGGTAGTTACTTTTCGGATAATGGCGAGGTAGAACTTCAAATTACAGCTACGCTGCCGAGTGGTTCTACCCTAGATCAAATGAATAACTTAATGCAGCGTATGGAGACATACCTAAGCGAATTCAAAGAGATTAAGCAATTTCAAACCAATATCTACAGCGCACAGCAGGCGCGCATAAGTGTTACTTTTACGCGCGAAAGCGAAAATAGTGGCTTTCCGTACACACTAAAATCTGAAGTAATCAGCAAAGCACTACAGTTAGGTGGTGGTAGTTGGGGTGTATATGGACTACAGGATCAAGGGTTTGGAAATGATGTACGCGAAAATGCAGGATCGTCCAGAATAAACCTATATGGCTATAACTACGATGATCTTTATGCTGAGGCTGAAAAATTAAAAGCGACCCTCCTCACCTACAGACGTATCAAAGAGGTATTGATTAATTCAGAATACTCGTGGTGGAAGGATGATTATAAGGAGTTCTATTTTGGACTAAACAAGGGGAATATGGCAAAAGAGAATATTTCGCCTACGCAACTATTCCACTCGCTCCGCCCTATCTTTGGTAAAGATGTCAATATTGCAACGATCATTGTAAACAACGAACAAGAGAAGCTAAAGTTATCGTCTAAGCAATCGAGCGAATACGATATATGGAATATGCTTTACCAACCACAAGAGGCATATAAAACACCCTACAAACTGGCTACATTAGCTTCTGTAAATAAAGGGCAAACACCGCAAAAGGTTGTAAAGAAAAATCAACAGTATGTGTTGTGTATCCAATATGAATATGTTGGATCACATAAACAGGGCAGTAGAATACAGGAAAAAGTGCTGAAAGAGTTTAACGCATCGCTACCGATGGGATACAAGGCTGAGTCTGATTATCATCGTTGGTCGTGGGGGAAAAAGGATTCGAAACAGTACCTACTCCTTCTACTTATTATTGTGATTATATTTTTCACTACCAGTATTTTGTTTAACTCACTTAAACAACCGCTGGCAGTAATCTTTGTAATCCCAATCTCCTACATTGGTGTTTTCTTGACCTTCTTTTGGTTTAAACTCAATTTCGATCAGGGTGGATTTGCTTCGTTTGTATTACTCTGCGGAATTACAGTAAATTCAAGTATATATATTCTGAACGAATACAATCAAATACGTGAAAAGAAACCCCTAATAGCACCTATCCGTGCCTACCTAAAGGCTTGGAATGCAAAGATTATCCCGATCTTCCTCACCGTTATCTCTACCATATTGGGCTTTGTTCCCTTTATGCTAGGCGAGAATAAAGAGGCTTTCTGGTTTCCTTTAGCAGCAGGTACAATCGGCGGTTTAATTATGTCTGTTATCGGTATATTCTTCTATTTACCAATCTTTACAATTGGAAGAAAGGGGAAGAAA
>CAMQTD010000109.1 GCA_947036995.1 uncultured Parabacteroides sp. | reverse complement strand
TTACGCCTTAACCTCAGGTTTGTAGAAACCTAAATCGCTAATGTTAAACGCTTGAATGTAGTTGAAGTTTTTCAATACCTCTGCTTTTCCGTAGTTTGTGTAAACCTCTACAGAGCGGCGGAAGCTATCACAGCTGTTAGCTGATTGCAACAATAAGTATCCGAAGATAATATGTGCAGCACTTTCAACAAGTCTGCGTGCTTGGAAATCGATGTATTCGTTATCTTTTGTATCCAATACAAGGGTTACCATCTGCTCGTATTGAGCAGTCATTTCGATTAGTTGCTTTTTCGCACCATCTAACTCAGGATTGTAAGTAATCTCTTCGTATGTACGAATTTGATTCAAATAAGTTCCTGTGGTTACGTGGCGAATTGCTGCAACTACCTGTAATTGTGTTGTACCCTCGTAAATATTGGTGATACGTGCATCACGGTAGATACGCTCGCAAGCATAATCTTTCATGAATCCAGATCCACCATGTATTTGGATTGAGTCGTATGCATTTTGGTTGGCATATTCAGTAGTCATACCTTTACCCATTGGTGTGAAAGCATCTGCTAATTTACCATATTTCTTCTGCTCTTGACGCTCTTCAGGTGTAAGCTTACGCTCTTTAGAGATATCGTCTAGTGCTTTGTAAATATCAACAAAACGTGCAGTTTCGTAAAGCATTGCTCTCGAAGCATCCGCTTTGGCACGCATTAATGCTACCATTTCGTATACGGCAGGGAATTCAATGATCGCTTTGCCAAACTGTTTACGCTCGTTAGCATACGCCAAACCTTCGCGATAAGCAGCTTCGGACAGACCTACAGCCTGTGCCATAATGCCCAAACGAGCACCATTCATTAGTGCCATTACATATTTAATCAATCCCAATTTGCGGTTTCCACATAATTCAGCTTTCGCATTCTTATATACCAATTCGCATGTTGGAGATCCTTTAATACCCATTTTGTTTTCGATGCGACGTACATCTACACCACCACTTTGCTTGTCGTATACAAACATTGAAAGTCCGCGACCATCTTTAGTACCCTCTTCGGAGCGAGCCAATACTAAGTGAATGTCGGCATCGCCGTTTGTGATAAAACGTTTTACACCGTTCAAATACCAGCATGCATCTTCTTCGCTGTACGTTGCTTTAAGCATTACGGCTTGAAGGTCAGAACCTGCATCTGGCTCGGTTAAGTCCATAGACATAGTCTCTCCAGCACATACACGTGGGATGAAACGTTTGCATTGGTCTTCAGTACCAAATTCGTATAGTGTTTCAGCACAGTCTTGAAGTCCCCAAAGGTTTTCAAAACCAGCATCTGCACGCGATACGATATCGGCAGCCATAATATAAGGTACGATCGGGAAGTTCATTCCGTTGTATTTACGCGGCATGGCAACACCCATCAAACCTGCTTGTCTTACGGCATCAAGGTTACGTTGTGTTCCAGCAGCATAGGTTACACGACCATCTGCTACCGATGGACCATCATGGTCTACACCTTCTGCATTGGGCGCAATAATATCACCGCAAATCTCGCCTACAATTTCAAGAACTTTATCGTAGCTATCCATTGCATCTTCAAAGTCAATGGGAGCGTAGTCAAAAATATCTTTATCTGCAAAATTACGTTCTTTTAGTTCCACAATACGCTTCATCAACGGGTGATGAAGGTGATGTTTTAAACTTGGATTATCTAAATAAAAGTTAGCCATAGTTGTATTGTATTTACAAGTAGTGATCTACTTTGTATTTTGTTTATAGTACTTAATCATTTTAGGAACAACCTCTTCTACCGTTCCTGTAATCACATAATCCGCAATTGCGTTGATCGGTGCAGCAGGGTCGTTGTTTACAGAGATAATAATTGAGCTCTCTTGCATACCTGCAATGTGCTGAATCTGTCCCGAGATACCACAAGCAATATAGAGCTTAGGGCGTACGGTGATACCTGTTTGTCCGATTTGGCGATCGTGCTCTGTGTAACCAGCATCTACTGCTGCACGAGAAGCACCCACTTCGCCACCAATTACAGCAGCTAAATCGTGTAAAAGGTTGAATGTTTCTTTAGAACCTACACCATATCCACCAGCAATAATAATTGGTGCACCTTTGATGTTTGTTTTACTCTTCTCCATGTGGCGCTCAATCACTTCAACAACGAAATCTGTATCATTTACAAATTCGTTTACATTGTGTTGGATTGTTTCACCTTTATAGTTAGCATCTACAATCTCTTTTTTCATCACACCCTCTCTAACTGTTGCCATTTGTGGGCGACATGCTGGATTGATAATGGTAGCCACGATGTTTCCACCAAAGGCAGGACGAATTTGATAAAGTAGGTCTTTATATACTTTGTTCTCTTTTTTCTCTTCGTGATCTCCAATTTCAAGGGAAGTACAATCGGCTGTTAATCCGCTTGTAAGTGCCGAAGATACACGTGGACCTAAGTCGCGACCAATACTAGTTGCTCCCATAAGGGCAATCTGTGGTTCTTCTGCTTGAAATAGTTTAATTAAGATCGAAGTATGAGGGAGTGAGGTGTATGGGAACAGGCGTTTGTCGTCGAACACATGCAGTACATCCACACCAAATGGAAACAGTTGCTCTCCAACGTTTGCTAGATCGCATCCAGCAACAACGGCTTCAAGTTTACAGCCCAGTTGGTTTGCAAGTGAACGTCCTTTAGTAAGTAATTCTAAACTTACTTCGGCTACTATACCCTCTTCTATTTCGCAATATACAAATAAATTATTCATTGTCTTTGTTGTATGTTACTATTTATCCAATAGTATGGTTAGCAATTAATTCTTTCATCAAAGCGTCCATTTCATCATCCGTTGGTGCAATAGATTTGCTCTCTTTTGCTTGGAAAATAACGCTTTCGATCTTCTTCACCTTTGTTGGCGATCCAGATAATCCACATGCTTTTACATCTGCATTTACATCTGCAACACTCCACTCTTCGAGGTTAAGATAAGGACGAATATTGAATAACTCTGTATAGTCTGCAACAGCTGTTTGCTTTTCAGTAACAGTTTTAGCATGTTTATATTTTTGGATAAAACGTGCATTACGTGGGCGACAGTCTGGAGCAGAGCTGTTCACAGTAACAACGATTGGTAATTTACCCGCTACAACTTCGATACCTCGCTCTAAACGACGTTTCACAGTGATAACACCCTCTTCTACTTTGCGAATCTCTTCGGCATAAGTGATTTGAGATATACCAAGCTTTTCTGCTACCTGCGGACCTACTTGTGCCGTATCGCCATCAATAGCTTGACGTCCACAAATAATTAAATCGTAATCCTTAATCTTACGAATAGCCATAGAGATAGCATACGATGTTGCTAAAGTATCTGCCCCTGCAAAAGCACGGTCAGTTAATAGGAATCCTTCGTCAGCACCGCGATATAAACCTTCGCGAATAACTTCTGCTGCACGGCCTGGTCCCATTGTTAAAATGGTAACAGTTGTTCCTGGATAAGTATCTTTCAAGCGAAGTGCTTGTTCAAGTGCATTCAGGTCTTCTGGATTAAAGATGGCTGGCAGAGCTGCACGGTTAACCGTTCCGTCTGCCTTCATTGCATCCTTTCCCACATTGCGGGTATCAGGAACCTGTTTTGCTAATACAATAATTTTCAAACTCATATTAATGATATTAGATGTGTTAAATATGATACGAATATAATAAATCCCTTTTTAATGGGGGTTTATCAAGATGCAAAATTAAACAAACATTCTGCATTTCAAAGCGCTTTGCCCCGAAAAGTGCACAAAACGAAATATATTGAGCAAGAAAAGTGTGTAATTGATGCCCAAAAAGAATTAATATCTAATTGATCATACTTTTTATGCTGAAAGAAAAACAAATTAAGGGGAGCCGTTGTTCTAATTACGAAAAAGGTTAAATTTATCAAGATCCAAATGATTGAATTTAATGATTATTTATTAAAATCTTACAGAAATATGAAAACAAAAGGATTGCTATTGGGACTTTTATTAAGTCTAGGAGTATCGGTTGGGGCACAAGAGATGATCCCTCAAATTGGATTTAGTGAAGAGTGTGGCGCGAAGACTAATTTTATGAAAAATGGTGCGCGTAGTAATTGGTTTATATCTGTTGCCGGTGGAGCCAATGTGTTGTTAGCCGAGGATGATTATAGAGCTGATTTTAAAGATCGCTTAAATTTTGCACCTCAGCTCTCTTTTGGTAAGTGGTTTAATCCTTACACAGGATTTAGAGCACAGTTTACAGGTGGTAGTTTGCATGGATTCTCAGGCCCATCGGATAACCTACGTATGTTACATAATAAATATGTCGGTGTTCATGCTGATTTATTGTGGAATGTAACAAATTATTGGGGTTGCTATAACGAAGATCGTGTATTTGATTTGATTCCTTGGATTGGTGTTGGTTATGCACACCGTTTCGAAAATCAAGGTTACAAAGTATCAAACGTGCCTACAATGAATGCTGGTATATTAACAGCCTTTAGATTGAGTAACCGTATCGACCTGAACCTAGAGATGCAAGTGGCTATGATGCCTGAGTATTTTGACCGTTTTGAGGGTGGAGCCGAAATGGAGGCAATTGCAACGTTAAGTGCTGGTTTTTCGGTTAAGTTAGGTACTACAGATTTTGCTGTAATTGAGCCTATGGATTATGCATTAGTAAATGATATGAACAATCAGATTAATGTATTGAAAGCGCTTAGTAACGAGTTGAGCCAACGTCCAGAGTCTTGTCCAGACTGTCCAGAACTTATCGAAGAAACGATTATTGTAAATAACTTAAACAGCATCGTTTACTTTGCAATCAATAGTTGTGATATTAACGACGACCAACAGATCAATATCTATAACACAGCTGAGTTTATGAAGAGTAATAAAACTCCGATCACTGTAGTTGGTTTTGCAGATAAAGATACTGGTAACGCAGCATATAACTTAAAACTTTCTGAAGAGAGAGCTAAAGCTGTAGCAAAAGAGTTGATGCACAAATATGAGATTCCTTCAGATATGATCACTGTAGAGTGGAAAGGTGCAGATGTACAACCTTACGGAAATAACAAATGGAACCGTGTTGTAATTATGCAAACAAAATAAAATTGAATTGATTTAATTGCATAAACAAGAAAAGGGTGTTTCGATACATAATAGAACTAATTTCTATATGTATTGAAACACCCTTTTCTTGTTGCATATTAAAAAAGAAAACATATCTTTGTGATTGTGGTTTGTTACAATAGCAAGCTGCAATCACTCTTTAGATTAATATATTAAGTATATGAAAACAACACCATTCACAGCAGTACATAAAGCACAGGGTGCTAAGATGCACGAATTTGCAGGATTTGAAATGCCGATCGAATATACAGGCATTATAGACGAACATTTAACCGTATGCCAAGGCGTAGGCGTTTTCGATGTTTCACACATGGGTGAGTTTTGGGTTAAAGGGCCGCAAGCGCTGAACTTTATTCAACAAATCACTTCGAATGATGCTTCGACTTTAACCATCGGCAAAGCTCAATATACCTGTTTCCCGAATGATAAAGGGGGGATTGTAGATGATCTGTTGGTATATTATTACGAAGAAGAAAAATATCTTTTAGTTGTTAATGCAGGCAATATAGCCAAAGATTGGGAGTGGTGTAATGCGCACAACCCAATGGGTGCAATACTAGAGAATGCATCAGACCAGATGGGGCAGTTGGCAATTCAAGGACCTAAGGCACAAGCCGTATTGCAGAAGCTAACAACAGTAGACCTTGCATCAATTCCTTATTACTCCTTCACAACAGGCTCTTTTGCTGGTTGCGATTCGGTGATTATCTCCAATACAGGTTATACGGGTGCAGGAGGTTTCGAACTCTACTTTTATCCACAAGATGGCATGAAGATATGGGATGCAATCTTTGAAGCTGGTGCAGCCGAAGGCATTAAACCCATTGGATTGGGTGCACGTGACACCTTGCGACTAGAGATGGGTTACTGTTTGTATGGGAATGATTTAGATGACACCACTTCGCCCATTGAGGCTGGTTTGGGTTGGATTACTAAGTTAGTTGAAGGAAAGAATTTCCCTTCACGAGCCATCATAGAGCAGCAAAAGGCAGCAGGTATTACCCGCAAACTATGTGCTTTTGAACTCACAGAGAAAGGCATTCCACGTCATGGATACACTATTGTAGATGCTAATGGTGATTCTATTGGCGTAGTAACATCAGGAACAATTTCACCAACGCTTAAAAAGGGTATCGGTATGGGCTATGTACAGCCTGCTTTCGCCAAAGTGGGGACAGAGATTTGTATCCAAGTGCGAAATAAGAACTTAAAAGCAGTAGTTGTTAAACCGCCATTTAGAAAATAGAAAGAGATAGATTTTGTTATTACATAGAACAAAGTGAAGCATTTTTGCGATAAAACAGATTCGTACAGACGCTTCACTTTGTTTTGAATAACAACTTAAAGATATACGTTTTTAAAAATAGAACAATAAAAAGAACCAATGATTAAAAAGATTAACGTAGGCGTTATAGGAACTAATTTTATTACAGATTGGGTGATTAATGGCGCACGCCAAGATAGTCGCTTCAATTTAGTCGCCGTTTATTCACGCACACAAGAAACGGCTGATGCCTTTGCTGATAAGCACCAAATACCGCACACCTTTACTTCGCTTCAAGCGATGGCGGCAAGTCCGCTTATTGATGCTGTTTATGTAGCTTCGCCCAATTTCTTACATGCCGAGCAAAGTATACTGATGCTGAATCACGGCAAGCATGTACTGTGCGAAAAGCCATTTGCATCGAACGTCAAAGAGGTAAAGGCGATGATTGCTACAGCACAAGCCAACAACGTGGTGTTGATGGAGGCGATGAAAACGACGCTAACACCAAACTTTATAGCCGTACGCGATAATCTTTCGACAATTGGTACTGTGCGTAGATATTTTTCTAGTTACTGCCAATACTCTTCACGCTACGACAAATACCGTGAGGGTATTATATTGAACGCCTTTAATCCCGCACTCTCTAACGGAGCAATGATGGACATCGGGGTTTATACTATTTATCCACTTGTAGTGCTGTTTGGTCGCCCACAGGAGATAAAGGCTACAGGGATTAAACTTTCGTCTGGTGTAGATGGTCAGGGAAGTATCTGCCTCTCTTATCCCGAAATGGAAGCTACCGTGATTTACTCTAAAATAGCGAACTCATCGCTACCAACCGAGATACAGGGCGAGGAGGGGAATATCACCCTAAACCGTATTAATATTATCGAATCGGTAAAGCTAACGCATCGCAAAGGGGGCGAAGAGGAGCTAACGCAACCAGCTACCCGTGATGAATATTATCACGAAGTACATGAGTTTTTAAATCTTATTGAAACAGGTGCAACAGAGTCAACGATCAACTCGCATCAAAATTCGTTGATTACGATGGAGATTATGCAAGAGGTACGTCGTCAATTAGGTGTTGTTTATCCAGCAGATTAAATCTTTTATTTGTAACTTAGCGCCCTTAAAATAAAAAAGTTTTATGCACAAAATAAAATATATACTTTGCTTTCTGTTTGTAGCCTTGAGTATGCATGCACAACCAACGTTGAGCAAGCAAGCGCAAGTAAGCCTGCTTACAAGCTCGCCAGATAATTCGCAGGTGTTTACACTCTACGGACACACCGCTTTGCGTGTAAAAGATATGACCAAAGGTATTGATTTGATTTTTAATTATGGAATATTCGATTTTAATCAATCCAACTTTATCTATCGTTTTTCGAAAGGACAAACGGATTATAAGTTAGGTGTAGCGAATTTCCAAGATTACATCATTGAATACCAAATGCGAGGGAGCGAAGTGGTAGAGCAGGTACTAGACTTAACACCTGAAGAGACCGCTCAAGTGTGGAACTATCTCGTGAAGAATTATGAGCCGCAAAACAGAGTGTACCGCTATAACTTCTTTTTTGATAACTGTTCTACGCGTCCACGCGATATTATAGCGCAGAACCTAACAGGTAAATTAAATTACGGAACAAAAGAAGACTCTGTAACCTTTCGCGATCTGATTAATCATTGTACACGCAACTTCTCTTGGGTGACGTTTGGCTGCGACCTAGCACTTGGTGCACCTACAGACGATATTGCAACGGCACAGCAAAAAATGTTTCTACCTCAATATCTATTACAAGGTTTTGAACAAGCAACCATTGAACAAGCCGATGGATCGCAACGGAAATTAGTTAAAGAAACAACTAAAATAGCGGAAGGCGATAAAGGCGATAGTATACAAGAGAGGTTTACCCCTTTGGTGGTAGGTTGGCTCTCATTTGCTTTGGGACTCATTATATTATTGATCGAATATAAGAAGCGTAAACATTATTGGTGGATAGATGCTGTTTTATTTTTTATTGCAGGTGTTGCAGGATTTATTCTGTTCTTTTTAGCTAACTTTTCGGAGCATCCATGTGTGCATCCGAACTGG
>CAMQTD010000108.1 GCA_947036995.1 uncultured Parabacteroides sp. | reverse complement strand
TTTTAGAAAAGAGTTCATTCATTAATTTGAGTGGACTCTTTTTTTGTTTATATACCTTGTATTATTGGATAAAACGGTATCTTTAGGCTCTATTACGTTGGCAATCTTTGTTGTGATACAATTTGATTGCTTTTGAATATATAGTAACCAACAAACAATATCCATACAATATGATTAAACCACTACACATAGCAGTTATATTATGCTCAATTAGTCCGCTGCTCTCTTTCGGTCAACTACAAAAAGAACAGCGAACCGTACTGCATCAAGCTGCAACAACAATACTTCCAGGAGAATCTATCACCATAAATGTAGAATTAAATGATTTAGGACAAGGTAAAAATAGGCGCTTCTTGCGTGTTATAGGCGGAATGGATCATGTGAAACGTGGCGAGACAGACTTTAGAATAATGGAGTCTACCATCGACGACCACTTAGATTCGATTAAAAGAGTAAACGATAAATATGCACTCTATTTTAATCTATCAGGTAATACCCCATATCAGTATGCATACAATCGAGTTGCAGGAACAAAATTTCAAAGCACTCAATTTAGCATTGCAATGTATGCAAGTGCAAAAGATTTAAGTGTGTTGCAAGGAGGTTCTTTTGGTGCTACACTCGAACTCTATTATCCAAAAGAGGGGCGTGCAGCAAACGACATATATGATAGACCCGATACAACACTTTTTCTTGCAGTCCCTCAGGGTACATACGATTTTCAGCAACTAACTCAAAGCTATACATTGCCACAAAAGCCAGCTGCAATGGTTGTTAAAGTAGGAGGTGAGGCTTTTAAGGGTAGTTGTTTTGTGGAAGCTCCGCAGTTCACGACTAATAATATATTGTTTAGTAAACAACCATTTGTAATGAAGGCACAAGAGACGTGCAAAGAGAACTATTGGGTAGGCGTAAACTTATTGAGCAGATCGTGGCCACTATGGAGTGTTGCGTATAATGGGCAGCCGATTTATAAACAACACACGTTTGATCGCAGTTCTAATGTAGCAGATTTTTATGTAGAGTTACCCAATAATATCGAATCTAAAGGAGCTATTAAGCTTACATATCATAAAGAGCCTCACAAAGCAGCCTATCCTTTTAATCTTAAATCAATCGAATTATTAGAGGAGAGTGCAAATGACTTTGAAGTGGTATCTGTTCCAAAGTATATAACTAAAGGTGATACTGTGGCACTGCTTATTGAGATAAACAAAGCGAACTTATCACTGAAAGCTACAGCCAATAATCGGATCAATTTAATTGATGCAAAACTATCATCGGACAGTACAGGCTTATACGCTATTCGATTTGTAGCCAAACAAGCCGTAGACAATACTTCAATAACACTCACAGATGGTACACACGAAAGAGAAGTTAACCTACCTCATATCCTTGAGCGTACAGGTGATAATGTATATATATCATCAGGAGACGAGGTATATATAGATAAAGTACCCAATCTATACAATAACTTTTTCAAATGGTACTTCAAAGCACGCGTAGGAAATTGGTATCACTTTCGCCCATCCTATCAATGGAGTGGTTATCGTGGCGTTACTGAACCTGTTTTACAGCGATACTTCGATTTGCTAAATAAGATGCATGTTCCTTTTGCATGGCAAGTAGAGGGGCGCACATTGGCAGCGAAGGATATAAATCCACCTTTGAAGATGCTTAACTCTCCGCTGTTTAAAGGGTGTCAGGCGCATGAGAATGATGGTGGTTACTACTATTGGAGTCATTTTAAATACGAAGGATTGTTTACCGATATACGCGCACGACACTTACCATATGGCGGTATCTTTGCTAAGCACCGACCGATTTATAAACCATACGGAACATATGTACATTACGATCCATACGCAGCAAAAGATATGGCAGCTGGTGCCAAGCAATTTGTCGATCATCTTGCATATTCTCGTGCTCAAAGTACGCGGCATACTGGACCATCGTCACTGTTCAGATATTTCTATCAAGCAGGTTATGAATGGCTCGGCGCAGAGCAGATGTATGGACCCGAAGAGACCATTATGTCGGCACTACGCGGTGCATCGCGCGCATATAATAAAACGAACTATGGCTCGCTACATGCTATGCAATGGGGTTCGTTCCCATTCACGACCAAAGAACATGCCGAAAGACTTTACATGTCTCTAGCAGTAGCATACATGCACGGATCTTCTCATATTAACACTGAAGAGGCACTCTGGACGGATGAATATGCGAACGATAGATTTACTCAATCGGGTAAAGAGCATTTAGCAGCACAAACTTCACTCTACGACTATATTGAGACACACTCACGTACAGGCGAACTTGTAAGCAATGTAGCAGTGATTCAGGGGCGCAACTGTTCGTGGAAATCTTTTGGTAGATCTTCTATGTGGGCACAAGATGATAAGAAATGGGCGTTTAATAAGATAAACGAGAGCTTCGATTTGTTGAATATATTCTATCCCGAAAACACGATTGATGCGGCGGGAGCTAATGGCTGGTTTACTTCGACTCCTTATGGTGCAGTAGATATACTACCAATAGAGGCAAGTTTGGAAGTAATGAGTAAATATAAAACACTTCTCTTTTTGGGTTGGAATAGTTATGCTGCGGATGATGTTAAGCGATTGAATGATTTTGTGAAAGCAGGTGGTAAACTGATACTATCTTCTGTTCATCTAAATAGCAACTTACAACCACATACGGCAGCGACTTTCCCTGTTGACGATACGCAGATAAAAGCGTTGTTGGGTAGTAACTACAAGCGTCTTACTACCACGACCGAAATAAAAAGAGGAGCGGGTCAAATTATCTATTTCCCTCAGCCTTATTATCCAAGTCAATCCGAATTACGTCAAGCATATCAATCCAAGATTGTGGAGCTTACAGAAGCATCAATACAAGATGAATACATTAAAGGATGGGTTAAACCCATTGGTAAAGTAGGTTTTACGGCATGGGATTCTCCATTGAAGCGGACACTCTATCTTTTGAATGTTAAATGGGAGTCGGCAGAAGCTCAAGAGGCAGTGCTAATGCTTGGCGATAATCAATTTACTGTAGCTGTTAATAAAGCACGGATGACAACAATCCACTGTAAAGATCAGTTAGGCGTAATGCCTTTATCAAACACAACAGATGTGTTAAAGATATCGAAATATAAGAAAGGATGGAGGATTACCATTCAAACGACCGAAGCAGATACGATTACTGTGTATAATGGTAGAAGTGGAAAGACAACAAATCATACAATAGATAAAGCTGGAGTAGCAGACCTGTTTGTAAAATAACTGAGTTTTATACAAAAAGAGAGCTCCCCGAAATAAAACTATTTCGGGGAGCTCTCTTTTTGTATAAAACGATTAAATTGGACTCTCTTCTTATTTTATTAAGGAGAGGCGATTTAGTCGATATATGTTTCCATCAACTTAGTCTGCGGTGCAGGTGTTAGTGTAAGGCCTGTTGTATTTGCTGGAACTAATAGCGTTTGCCCTTGGTTTAGCGTTGTTGCTACATTGTTATTGTCGGTAATTGTAACACTACCTTCCATACAAATATATACTACAAACGAATCGAGCGCTGCAAAATCACGTGTTAGCGGTTGGTCGATGTTCAGTAGGTTGGTTGTGAAATATTGACACGACTCTAATGGAACAACTTTGTTTGCCTCTTCGGTATAATGCGTGCGATAGTCTTCCAATAAGGTGTAGTCTATAGCATCTTTAGCTAATTCGGTGTGTAGCTCACGTCCGTTACCGTTAGCATCTTTACGGTTATAATCGTAAATGCGGTAGGTAATGTTCGATGTTTGTTGTATCTCTGCAATAAAACAGCCCGATCCAATGGCGTGTACACGTCCGGCAGGAAGAAAGAATACATCTCCTTCGGCTACATCGTAACGCTTAAGTACGTCCATAATCGTATTGTTTTCTACACGCTCTACATACTTATCAGCATCAATTTGTTGTGAGAAACCTGAATAAAGTGTTGCTTTCTCAGCAGCTTTAATCACGTACCACATCTCTGTTTTACCAAATGAGTTGTGACGCTCTTTCGCCAATGCATCATCTGGGTGTACTTGGATAGATAGGTTATCACGTGCATCAATAAACTTGATAAGCAGTGGAAATGTAGAACCAAAGCGATCCATTACTTTTTGTCCAAGCAGTGCCGCACCATATGTTTGAATTAACTCATCCAGTGGGGTATTGGCTAGATCGCCATTCTCTACAACCGATACGTTGCCTTCAACGTGAGAAAGTTCCCAGCTTTCGCCAATGCCTTGCTCAAGTGGTGTGATATTCTTGAAAGGGCAAATATCTGCTCCGCCCCAAATAATACTTTTTAATATCGGTTGAAATGTAAATGGATATAAATTCTTCATGCTTTAATATAAATGTAAAAATTATTTGATTGTTTTTGTTCTCGGTACTTTTATTTTACGTAACACCATTGCACTGCGTGCAGGTATATACAGTTGTAGCCACTCTTTTTTCTCCTTTTTGAAGAGTGGATCAAATTGTGTAAAGTGACGTATCGTATCATCAGCCAAGTTGAATCCTCCAAATTGGCTCGAATCGCTGTTTAGAATTACTTCATACTCTCCTTTCGCTATCAGTAAACCATAATTGGTAAACGATTGCATTGGGTTTAGGTTGAATACAAATAGAAGATCTTTGCGCTTGTATGCAAGTACTTGGTCGCTATCAGCATCGCAAACCTTTTGAATTGGCGAATTCTGAAAGTTTTTAACGCTGCGTAGTAGTTCTATCATCTCTTTATCAAAATTACCTAAGTATTGGTATTTTAATTCAGGATTATCTACAAGTCCCCACTGCCTGCGTGCATATTGGTGCGACCAGTTATTCCCCTCACGTGGGAAATCTACCCATTCGGGGTGACCAAATTCGTTCCCCATAAAGTTTAGGTATCCACCATTTATGGTCGAAGCGGTAATCAGTCTAATTATTTTGTGTAGCGCTATTCCACGATCAACAGTACAGTTTTTATCCGACGTAGACATGTGCCAATACATAGCAGCATCAATAAGACGGAAAATAATTGTTTTATCCCCTACCAATGCTTGGTCGTGACTCTCAGCATAGCTGATTGTTTTTTCGTGCGGACGTCTGTTCGTTGTTTCCCACCAAATAGCGGATGGAAGCCACTCTTCATCTTTTTTCTCTTTGATGAGTTTAATCCAATAATCGGGTATATTCATCGCCATACGGTAGTCAAAACCATAGCCACCTTCGTCTGTCGAAGCAGCTAATCCAGGCATTCCGCTTACCTCTTCGGCAATTGTAATGGCGTAGGGATTAACTTCGTGGATCAATTTGTTTGCTAATGTAAGGTAGGCTATCGCATCTTTATCTACACCATCGTTATAATAATCGTCGTATCCCGAATATGATACTTCAAGTCCGTGATTATGATAAATCATAGAGGTAACACCATCGAAACGGAATCCATCGAAATTGTACGCTTCGAGCCAAAACTTACAGTTTGAAAGTAAGAAATGCATCACTTCCGTTTTGCCATAATCAAAGCAGAGCGAATCCCATGCAGGATGTTCGCGGCGTTGATCGGTATGAAAGTACTGTCCGAGCGTACCATCGAAGCGTCCTAATCCTTCGATTTCGTTTTTTACAGCATGCGAATGCACAATGTCCATAATCACAGCAATACCTAAATTGTGTGCTGCATCGATCAGCTCTTTTAGTTCGTCTGGTGTTCCAAAACGAGAAGAGGCTGCGAAGAAACTGGATACATGGTAACCAAACGATCCATAATAAGGATGTTCTTGGATAGCCATAATCTGGATACAGTTGTATCCTTCAGTTGCAATACGCGGCAGTATATTTTCTCTAAATTCGACATAACTACCCACTTTTTCTTGGTCTGTAGCCATACCAATATGGCACTCGTAAACAAAAAGAGGGTTTGTTTTAGGTCTGAATCTACGTTTTTTCTGTTTATAAGGTTTGGCAGGTTGCCATACTTGTGCACTAAAAACGTGTGTTTCTTCATCTTGAACTACACGTTGACACCAAGCAGGGATGCGCTCAGCAGCTCCACCTTCCCATTCGATCCACAATTTATACAAATTGGTGTGCTCGATCTGGTCTTTCTGCAAATGAATCTCCCATACGTTATTGGCGACGGGTTTAAGGCGAAAGGCCTCATCTTTGCTCCAATTGTTAAACGTTCCAATCAAGTAGATTGATGTCGCATTGGGTGCCCACTCTCTAAAGACCCACCCAGTTTCTGTGGCGTGGAGTCCGAAGTAAAGGTAGCCCGAAGCTATTTCACTCAAACTTTGAGTCTGATTGTTTGTTAATTGATTCTCTTTCTGTTGGATGTATTGATTTCGTTCCGTTAGCACGCTCTCGTAGGGCGCAAGCCAAGGATCAAGGGTAATCAAATTCAGTGACTTCATGTTTGAATTAATTAATTGGTTCTACTGCAAAGATAGTAGAAAAACCGATTTAACCCCTTGTATATGTAGATTGATTTAGATATATTTGCAAAAAAGGTTATAACACAATGGGCAAAGGAACTAAAAGCATTACGTTTTATGTATTAATGATACTCATTTTCGGCTTTTTGATGTATCTCGTTACCATAAAAGGTGAGATGAGGCAAATAGAAGATGCTATCACTTCTACTTATGATATGCCAAAGAATATGAGTGAAGGGTTCGATATATTTAAGAGTCTACTATCGCATCACTTAGAATCTACTATAGGTATTTTATTGTTGCAAATTATTGCAATACTAATAACAGCACGGCTATTTGGCTGGTTGTTTGTGAAGATGGGGCAACCTACTGTAATTGGCGAGATTGTGGCAGGTATTGTGCTAGGTCCGTCTGTGCTAGGTGTGTTTATGCCCGAGGTTTCAGGATTTCTGTTTCGACCCGAGTCGTTGGTACATATAGATACGTTGAGTCAGTTCGGTTTGATTCTTTTTATGTATGCCATTGGGATGGAGTTGGATATGGAAGAAGTGCGTAAGAAATTACGCGAAACCATTTTGATTAGTCATACCAGCACTGTAGTTCCTTTTTTCTTTGGAATGCTTGCAGCCTATTTTGTCTACGATGATTATGCAGATAAAAGTACGCCATTTCTCCCCTTTGCACTCTTTATAGGTATAGCGATGAGTATTACTGCCTTTCCAGTGTTGGCACGTATTATTCAAGAAAAAGGATTAACAAAGTCTCACCTTGGTACGATTACACTTGCAAGTGCTGCCAATGGGGATATTACAGCTTGGTGTTTATTGGCAGTTGTTATTGCGATTGCACAGGCAGGATCTATGCTGAGTGCAACATATAATATTATCTTTTCAATTGCTTATATGGTACTGATGTTTTTTGTGATTCGTCCATTCTTAAAAGCATTTGGTCAGATATGTCACAATAAAGAGGTGGTAACCAAAGGGGTTGTAGGAGGTATGTTTTTGCTCCTAATCATATCCGCATACATAACAGAGATGCTAGGGTTGCATGCTCTTTTTGGTGCATTTATAGCAGGGGTGGTAATGCCTGCAAATGTGAATTTTAGAAAGATTATGACAGAGAAGGTCGAAGATGTATCGCTCTCCCTGCTGTTACCGCTGTTTTTTGTATCCACAGGTTTGCGTACAGAGTTGGGATTATTAAATACGCCTGAGTTATGGGCTTTATGCTGTATGTTTATTTTAGTTGCTATTGCAGGTAAATTTGGAGGAGCGATGGTTTCGGCACGTGTAGTGGGAGAGTCGTGGAAGAATAGTTTGTATATCGGTGCTTTGATGAATACGCGTGGCTTGATGGAGCTTGTTGTGCTTTCGATAGGATACGAAATGAAAATATTGCCGCCTTCTATTTTTGTGATGTTGGTAATAATGACGTTGGTAACTACGTTTATGACCACTCCATTGGTTTCGTTTATCGATTTCTGTTTCCGTACACGAGACAAATTGATGGGTAAAAAAGAGGTCGAATCTGTAATAGGTGTCTTTAAGGTACTGTTATCTTTTGGACGAGCAAGCAACGGGCAAGTGATGCTTAATGTAGCAAATCAGGTGTTTGGTAAGCAAACAGATGCGCTAGACCTTACAGCACTACACTTAACGGTTGGTCCTGATATCAATCCACTGCATACAGATAACTTTGAGCAGGTGAGTTTTATGCCCATAACAAAAGAGGCTAAGCGCTTAGGAATGGATATCCATACCCGCTACGAAATATCTACAGATGCAGGAAATGATATTGTAAACATTGTAAACGATGAGGCATACGACTTTTTACTCGTTGGTGCAGGAATCTCTCTTTCGGATCTTCCCGATGATATGGCGGTAGTAAAATACAAAGAGACGTTATTCAACCGTTATTTCGGAAGATTAAAATCGCCCGAATCATGGTTTTATCCGGTCTCATTGGTAAAGGATAAAACAAAAATGTTTATTGAACAGACAAACTGTTCGGTAGGTGTATTTGTGAATCGAAACTTTGTGCGTGCAACACGCATTATTATACCGATTGCCTCCATCCAAGATCTCTTTTTGATCAACTATGCAAAAACATTAATTAAAGCAACGCGTGGAACAGTCTCTTACCTCAATCTTATTGCGGATGAAACCGAACATAGCATGGCAGATAAAAATCTGCATGCACACGCACAAACCCATAAAGGATTTAGCGTATTAGCTGATAAAGATCTTTCGGCTACACTCCTAACAAATTACAACTTTATGATGATTAGCTATAGAACGTGGAATGA
>CAMQTD010000107.1 GCA_947036995.1 uncultured Parabacteroides sp. | reverse complement strand
AAACATAAAAAAGGATCCAATGTATCATTCAATACATTAGATCCTTTTTTATATACGAACTAGCAGTTCAATATTATATTACTTACTCGTCTTGCGCATCTCTACGCGACTTGTAGGCGCTAAATTCTCGTTGCGATGATTTAGCTGTGTGATTACATTTTCGGCTAATTGCTTAAAGGCGATTCCGCTAGCGCTCTCTTGATTTAGCGCAACCGGTGTACCTGCATCACCACCATCGCAGATGCTTTGTACGATAGGCACTTGTCCTAGTAGGGGGATATTCAGTTCTTCGGCAAGTCTTTTACCTCCTTCTTTTCCAAATAGGTAGTATTTGTTTTCGGGAAGTTCGGCAGGGGTGAACCATGCCATGTTTTCGACTAAGCCCAAAACAGGAACATTAATCTTTTCGCCTAGGAACATACTGATTCCTTTACGTGCATCGGCTAGCGCTACATCTTGTGGTGTAGTAACGACTACTGCACCTGTGATTGCAAGCGTTTGTACCAATGTAAGGTGAATATCACTTGTGCCAGGAGGTAGGTCGATTAAGAAATAATCCAGTTCGCCCCAGTTACCATCCGATATAAGTTGCTTCAACGCATTGCTCGCCATACTACCACGCCACAACACAGCTTCGTCTTTATTTACAAAGAAACCGATAGAAAGTACCTTTACACCATAGTTTTCGGCTGGAACAATCATCTCGCGACCATCAATAGGCTCTAAATGCGGACGTGCAGACTCTAAATTGAACATTTTAGGCATCGATGGGCCAAAGATATCTGCATCTAGCAGACCTACCTTGTATCCCATGTTCGCCAAGGCAACAGCCAGATTTGCCGACACCGTACTTTTACCAACACCACCCTTACCCGAAGAGATGGCGATAATGTTTTTTACTTGCGGAAGCAGTTTAGCAGGTTCGGGGCGCGCTACCTGTTTGGCATGCACTTCGATGTTTCCTTTAATCTCTACCGATTCGCCAACGTAGGTCAGAATCGCTGTTTCGGCAGCTTTAACCACCGATTTAATAAATGGATCGTTCGGTTTATCAAAGATAAGCGCAAAGCTTACTTTGTTTCCTTCGATGCGTATATTATCTTCTACCATTCCTTGCGAAACAAGATCTTTACCTGTTCCAGGATAGCGCACTTTGCTCAGTGCATCTAATATTATTTGAGGATATATTGCCATGATAATTGCTATTTTTGATATGATTGACTCTATTATTGACCCGATGAAAGGGCGCTACGTTTGCTTCGGTTAAAGCTACGGTAGGGGTCAAGCTCTATTTCAACTTCGGGTTCGATAAGCGTATCACGCGGTTCGCATACGAATTTGACATATTTAATATTCAACCCTCTATCTAACCATTGTTGTTCGTAATAGGTACGAATAGATAGGATCGAATCGTTAAGATCAGAGTGATACAGGTCGTTATTATTAAAAAGGATCGGGTAGTTATTCACTTTCGCCATCTCACAGGTGTAGGTGTACATAAAGTTACTATCCGTTTTGAGGTGAATAATACCTTCGCCCGAAAGAATCTCACGATACATGCGCATAAAGCGTGTTGAGGTAAGACGTTTGTTTACCTTTTTCATCTGTGGATCGGGGAATGTAATCCAGATCTCATCTACCTCGCCCGCTTCAAAAAAGTGCGAGATTAGTTCGATGCTGGTACGTAAGAAGGCAACGTTTGTCATCCCAGCTTCGAGAGACTCTTTTGCACCACTCCACATACGTGCGCCTTTGATATCTACGCCGATAAAGTTCTTCTCAGGGAATAGTTTACCCAGACCAACCGTGTATTCTCCTTTACCACAACCCAGTTCAAGTACGATTGGGTTGTCGTTTTTGAAAAAATCTTTTCTCCAATTCCCTTTAAGTTCAAAGCCATTGGCTTGAAGCACCGAAAAGGGGTATTGAAACACGTGCGGATACTCCGCCATATCATCAAATTTAGCTAATTTATTTTTGCCCACTGCGTATCTTATTTTTTATGTAGTGAATAGTTTCTCTGTTTTGAGGTACAAAGATAAACACAAGCGAGCGTTTTACCCAATGAGAGATCAATTAAATTACAGCGTTGGGGTTTAAAAGAGTCTAAACAGGGAGGGAGGGGCGGTTTTAGTCAATAAAAAATGGGATCAACAAAAAGTATAAACTTTCTGCTGATCCCATCTATGTGTTAGAAATATCCTAAAAGAGGAATATTACTCAGCGCTTTCTGCTGCTGGAGCCTCTTCTACTGCTGGAGCTGCTGCTGCTGCCGCTGCTGCGATAGCTTCTGCTTCTGCCGCTGCTTTCTCTGCTTTTCTAAGTGAGATAGCTGCTGCTCTTGCGTTGTTTACTTCTTTTTCTGCTTCTAGTAGAGCTGCTGTTGCTGCTGCTTTCTCTGCTGCTGCTTTCTCAGTAACAGTTAGTTTAGCTGCATTTTTGCTTTCTACCCAAGCTTGGAATTTAGTTTCGATAGCTGCTTCATCAAAAGCACCTTTTTTGAAACCTTCAATTAAGTGCTTCTTCAACAATACGCCCTCATCCGAAAGGATGTTACGAGTTGTGTCAGTTGGTTGTGCACCTACTTGTAACCAATACAAAGCTCTTTCGAAATTCAAATCTATTGTGGCAGGGTTTGTATTTGGATTATAAGATCCAACCCTTTCAATAAACTTTCCATCACGTGGAGCTCTGCTGTCTGCGACTACAATCTGGTAAAATGCATACCCTTTACGACCGTGTCTCTGCAATCTGATTTTTGTTGCCATTTTTTTTGAATATTTTAATGCTATTTTTGTATTAGCGCTGCAAAGGTAAGCAAGATAATTATATCTACCAACTTTTTCTTTGTTATTTATACCTCCTAGTGGTTGGTATTTACACTTTTCGGGGGATGTTATCAAAAATATATCTTATCTTTGTGCCAGAAATTTAAATAACATATATGATTGCAGTAGACGGACTGGCGGTAGAGTTTAGCGGAACAACTCTTTTTGCGGATGTTTCATTTGTGATAAATGAAAAAGATAGAATAGCCCTTATGGGTAAAAATGGTGCAGGAAAATCAACCCTTCTTAAAATATTAGCTGGAGCCAGAGAGGCTACACGTGGAAATGTATCAATTCCAGTAGATGGTACAGTGGCTTATTTGCCACAGCATTTATTGACTGAAGATGGGCGTACTGTATTTGAGGAGACAGCGCAAGCTTTTGCTCACTTACATGCCATGGAGCATGAAATGGATCGCTTGAACAAAGAACTCGAAACACGTACTGATTACGATTCGGATAGTTACTATAAACTGATCGAAGATGTTTCGGCATTGAGCGAGAAGTTTTATTCAATAGAGGAGACAAATTACGATGCAGATATAGAGAAAACACTTTTTGGTTTAGGTTTTGCGCGCGAAGATTTCGCACGTCAAACGAGCGAATTTAGTGGTGGATGGCGTATGCGTATCGAGTTAGCAAAAATCTTGTTGCGTAAGCCTGATGTAATCTTGCTTGATGAGCCTACCAATCACTTGGATATTGAATCGATCCAATGGTTAGAAGATTTCTTAATCAACAATGCAAAAGCAGTAGTCGTAATATCGCACGATAGAGCTTTCGTAGATAGAATTACAACACGCACGATCGAAATTACAACAGGAAGAATTTACGACTACAAAGTAAACTATTCGACCTACCTTGAACTTCGTAAAGAGCGCCGCGAGCAACAAATGCGTGCGTATGCAGATCAACAGAAGATGATCTCGGATAACCAAGACTTTATTGATCGCTTTAAATGTACATACTCTAAAACAAATCAGGTACAAAGTCGTGTGAAGATGTTAGAGAAACTAACCATCATCGCTATTGACGAAGAGGATAACTCTGCGTTGAGACTTAAATTCCCACCAGCACCACGCTCAGGTTCATATCCTGTAACGGTAGAGGGGGTAACAAAGAAATATGATGAACATACCGTGTTTGCCAATGCCAATGTAACCATAGAGCGAGGAGATAAGATTGCTTTCGTAGGTAAAAATGGTGAAGGTAAGTCGACACTTGTGAAGTGTATCATGAGCGAAATCGAATACGAAGGTACACTAAACCTAGGGCACAACGTAAAGATTGGATACTTTGCACAGAATCAAGCAGCAATGCTAAATGATGATCTTACAGTATTTCAAACCATCGACGATGTAGCAGTAGGCGATGTACGTACCAAGATCAAAGATCTATTGGGTGCATTTATGTTTGGTGGCGAATCTTCTACCAAAAAAGTAAAGGTGCTTTCGGGTGGTGAGCGTATGCGTTTAGCGATGATTAAACTATTGCTTCAACCTGTAAACTTACTTATCTTAGATGAGCCTACCAATCACCTTGACCTCAAAACAAAGGATATCCTTAAGCAGGCATTGAAAGATTTTGACGGAACACTAATCATCGTATCGCACGACCGTGACTTCCTAGATGGATTGGTCACTAAAGTGTACGAATTCGGAAACAAGAAAGTAACCGAACACTTAGAGGGTATCTACGAATTCCTTCAACGTAAAAAGATGGAGAGTTTAACGGAGTTGGAGAAGAAGAATTAAATATCCATTCCACAACTTAACATTACATCGAAGTTAGAAGATACAACACGATCATAATATCGATAATGGGTATGGCGCTGATAATAACGACTTGTTAGCGCTATATTCCATTTCTTTTCCGAATAATACACAAACTTCGAGGTGAGTAGTGTGAGGCGCGCATTGCTATGATCGCCCTGTACATTGAAATGGTTGGGGTCTACCGTATCCAAATCTAAATCGGGATCGTAACCTTTCCATGTATATATATGGTAGTTTTCCGAACTAAGTAAAAAACTCCATCGCTTATTGTACGTTACTCCCGAATACATTTTCACGCTATAACCACTTCCCATATTATAATCCCGATTTCCTACCTTGTAATAGTCAGATACGCTAGCACCAAGTCCCACACCGTTGAGGAATAGTTCGCCGAATACATCCACTTTATGTTCGGGCGTTGCACGGTGATAGTAGATTAATCCTGCTCCACCCGCTACAGCTTCGGATATGCGATAAGGCACGCGCTCGGCACTGCTTTTGCGTGTAGTTTCAGAATCGTAATAGTCAAAGTGCTGAAAGATACCGAACATGATGTTTCGATTCTTTTCGGCATACACCTCTTTACCCCACAATACACCGATCGCATTGAATTGATTGATTAACGGCTGAGAGGATAGGAATTCAAAACTTCCACGCATCTGAAACCACTCATAGGGCGAATAATAGGTGTCGTTAAACGGATTTCCATAATCAAGACGGAACAGTAAATTAAGTCCTAACGAACCATTCTTTGGCGATTCTTGACTCGACATATAGCGACTACCTGCGCTAACGATAAAACTAACAGGTACATTTTTGAATGCACGCCCTTTGCTTCGTCCACGTTTCCACGATTTACCTGTTATTAACCGATTAATGCCACGCATGGGGGATACGAGTCCGGTTAAAATCTCTCGTCCCACACGTTCAGCACCCGACGTACGTTCATCAATAAACAGATCGGATAGGCGGTACGTAGCCTCGCCCAATGCAATACCACCAAAGGAGGTAGAGATAATATCATTCGTAGAGGGTGGCTCGTTCTCCATAAAAAATTCCCACATCAAACTACCGCCCAGCGTATAGGGGGCAGATTGCCAGAAGTTGAGTCCATTGCTACGCGCTGCATTAAAATAGAGCGAACCGTGGTAGGGGTGTGCAAAAAGATTGGTCGAAAACATATCTGTATCCCAAATAGGACCTGTTTTAAAGTTTTGCTTAATCGTTGAACCATTGATATAAGCAAAATCAGCCTTAGCAACGTATCTATCTGCTGCCCAGATAAAAAGGTTTACACCAATTGCTTCGCCAGCGGCAAGCCATGGGCGCTTAGGGGATGTAAATACAGAGTCGGTTGTATACGCATGTTTTTTGATTAGAGGAAACTGTTGAGCAGTTACCTCTTGTGTAAATATGATACACAATGTGGCGATAATAATATGTTTGAATCTATTTTTCATTAGGATCAAATTTTAGCAAATGTATTAAATATTATAACAAGAGGAAATAAAAAAAAGTTTAAATTATATAGTATTCAAACTTATGCCTACTTTTGTAGCCTAAATAAAGAGAATATATGATTGATTTTATAACATTGTGTGATTATATCGGAACGTTTGCCTTTGCAATCAGTGGAATACGTTTGGCATCTGCCAAGCAATTTGATTGGTTTGGTGCTTATGTGATTGGGTTTGTAACGGCTGTAGGTGGTGGTACAATCCGCGATTTAATGCTTAATGCCACACCTTTCTGGATGTTGCAAACCTCTTATCTGTGGGTAACAGCTTTTGCGCTACTGTTTGTAATCGTGTTTCGGAATTATGTAATCAGAATGAATAATACGATCTTTATCTTTGATGCGATCGGTCTCGGGTTGTTTGTGGTTGTGGGAGTTGGTAAAAGTCTTGAATTTGGGTTCCCAATGTGGGTTGCTATCTGTATGGGTACGATTACAGGTTCGGCAGGAGGTATGATGCGTGATGTTTTTATCAACGAAGAGCCGCTTGTGTTTAGAAAAGATATTTATGCCTTGGCATGTGTTGTTGGAGGTATTGTGTATTGGTTCTGTTTATTGGCAGATTTATCTACCACGTTCACGCAACTTTTTGCTGCTACAAGCGTTATCTTAGTACGTATCTTAGCGGTGAAATATCACATCAGCCTACCAGTATTAAAAGAAGATAGTGAGTAAATCTTTAAAAAAATAGTATCTTTGTAATCAAGAGATATAATAAAGTCATGAATACACAACAAGATAGAGGTTCGATATTGCTTATTTATACCGGTGGAACCATCGGTATGATCGAGAACCCAGAAACAGGCGTGTTGGAATCGTTTAATTTCCAACATCTACAAGATAATATGCCTGAACTAAAGCGTATGGGACACACGGTCTCTTCCATTCAATTTGAACCTCCAGTAGATTCTTCTGAAATGGGACCCGAATCTTGGGCGCATTTAGTACAGATTATTGCAGATAACTATGATAATTACGATGGTTTTGTAGTGCTACATGGTACCGATACGATGGCTTTTACAGCCTCGGCATTGAGTTTTATGTTAGAAAACTTAGCCAAACCCGTAATATTTACAGGTTCGCAGCTGCCTATTGGTATGTTACGTACAGATGGAAAAGAGAATTTGATTACTGCCATAGAGATTGCAGCAGCCAAAGAAAATGGCATAGCTGTAGTACCTGAGGTGTGTATCTTTTTCGAAAATTATTTGATGCGAGGCAACCGAACCACCAAGATTAATGCAGACCATTTCAACGCATTCCGTTCGTTTAACTATCCAGCTTTAGCGCATGCTGGTATTCAAATTAAGTACGAATATAATTTGATTTACCGTCCTATTTCTCGCAAACCGCTCAAGCCTCACTTCTTATTTGATACGAATGTAGTTATATTAAAAATATTCCCAGGTATACCAGCCTCAGTAATTGAGGCTACATTAAATATACCAGGACTAAAAGGGGTGGTTCTCGAAACATTTGGTAGTGGTAATGCACCTACCTATCCTTGGTTTTTGGCTTTGCTGAAAGATGCTGTAGACAAAGGTGTTGTTATCGTAAACATAACGCAATGCACGGCCGGAAGCGTAGAGATGCATCGTTACGATACAGGGAATAAGCTGTTAAATTGTGGTGTTGTGAGTGGTTACGACAGTACAACAGAGAGTGCCGTAGCTAAATTGATGTTTCTGTTTGGGCATAACTTTACAGCCAAAGAGGTTAAAGAGTATCTTGATTGTTCACTTATTGGAGAGATAACAAATCCATAACAATGGAAAATTAGAAATGTAGTATTAAAACATGGAGTATCGGTTGTTTGTACCGATATTATAACATATGAAATTATCGTTTATTAGCTTAGCAAGTGGTAGTAGTGGAAACTGCTACTATCTCGGAACGTCTGAATACGGTATCCTAATTGATGCAGGTATTGGTATTCGTACAATTAAAAAGGTATTAAAAGAGAATGGGATTGATCTCAGCCAGATTGTTGCTGTATTGATTACGCACGACCATGCCGACCATATCAAAACAGTTGGTTGCTTGGGCGAAAAACATAATATCCCAGTATATACAACCGAACGTGTGCACAGCGGAATCGAACGAAGTCGTTATGTAGAAGAGACGTTATACGGTTCGCGCAGGATTATAATGAAAGAGATCCCTTTCACCATAAAAGCGTTCGAAATTACAGCCTTCGAAGTTCCACACGATAGCTCTGATAATGTGGGCTACCATATTGTATGGGGTAATCAGAAATTTACTTTTGCAACCGATGTGGGGCATATCACTGAAACGATAGCAACCTATCTACGCAAAGCGAATCACTTAATCTTGGAAGCGAACTACGACGAAGAGATGTTACGCTTTGGTAGCTATCCAGCCTTTTTGAAAGAACGTGTATCGAGTAAAACAGGGCATTTAAGTAACCGTGAAGCAGCAGAATATATTGCTACAAACTTTCACGAAGGGTTGAAGAATGTATGGCTTTGCCATCTAAGTAAAGATAATAATCACCCCGAACTGGCTGTTAAAACAATGGATCTTAGATTGTTTCAAGAGGGAATCCGTTTGGGTAAAGATCTCCAACTCTCTGCCCTTAAACGCACAACACCTTCGGAACGTTTCGAATTTGATGCGGAGTAAGATCCTTCTTAACACAAACAAAAACAGTTGCTTTGCATTATGCGAAGCAACTGTTTTTGTTTGTTATCTTCTAATGTTAAAGAGTATA
>CAMQTD010000106.1 GCA_947036995.1 uncultured Parabacteroides sp. | reverse complement strand
GCAAATTGAGCTTGAGCAACACGTTTCGCGAAAGCGATAATGTCAGCTTCTTCAACTTTGATATCATTTGCTTTAACCAAAGACTCTTTGATTAAGTGATATTTCAAGTCTTCGATTACTTGTGGGTACTCCTCTTCAACAGACTCAGCTGTTTTGTTTTCGCCCGAAGTAAGCATCCATCTTTTCAAGAAAGCGTCTGGGAATGTTACATCACCAATTTTCTCTACTAAGAATTTACGAGAATCGTCTACAAATTTAAAAGTACTCTCTGGCTCAACTTGTGAAACCAACGACTCTTTTACTTTTGCAATAAATTCTTCATTTGTTGATACTACACCTTCACCAAATACGCGATCGAACAACTCTTGAGCTAGTTCAGCCTCTTTGTGACGTGTAATTTCTTTGATTTCGAAGCTAAAGTCTGCAGTTGTGCTAGCAACTTCTTCTTTAGTGATCTTAAGCAATGAAGATAATTCTGCTTCTACACCATCAAATGCAATGAATGGGTTGAATACCACTACACTGTTTTTGTTTGCTGCAGCAAATTTAGCTTTTTCGTCTGCATTCTTGATATAAGAAGGCATCAATACTGCATCTTCTACAACGATACCACCCGCTTTAGGTGCTCCGTTCTCTAGTTCTGCGATTGTACCTTTAAGCATATCTTTCTCTTGATCAGCACACTCTACTTGGTCGTAGTTACCAAAGTTTGCTTTATAAGATTCGATTTGTTTGTTTACTGCCTCTTCACCAATAGTGATTGCGTAGTAAGGTAATGTATCAGCTTTAGTAAGTTCAATATTAAACTCTGGAGCTAATGCTACATCAAAACAGAATTCGAAATCTTCTTGTGTATCAAAATCTAACTCTTTTTGCTCAGTCAAACTTGGAAGAGGCTCTCCCAATACATTCAACTCATTTTCACGGATGTAACCAAAAAGACTTTCAGAAACCATTTTATTGATCTCTTCAAGCAATACTGATTTACCATACATCTTGTTTACAAGTCCCATAGGCACCATACCTTTACGGAAACCTGGTACAGTTGCTTTTTGACGGAAGTTGCGTAATCCCTTTTGTACTCCTTCAGAGTAATCAGCTTTTACGATCTCTACTTTAACAACGCCATTTACAGCGTCAATGTTTTGAAGTGAAACGTTCATTTTCGGATGATTTATTTAATTAATATACGTATTCAAAATTAGCTTGCAAAATTACAGTATTCTTTGAATCTACCAAAATGTTTATGTAATTTGTTCAAAATAAATTTTTTACAGCAGATATCTGTATTAAAAGATTAATATAGTTGTTTATCAAAAATATTTGTATTTCTTTGCACGAGGTAAGAATGAGATATCTGTAAAATAATATTATACAAGTAAATTGCCTTACCGAATTTTAAAAATTATCATATTTAATTTATTCCAATTTTATGAACATTTACATTGGCAATTTGAACTATCGTGTTCGCGAAAATGACTTACAAGAAGCTCTAGAAGAATTTGGAGCTGTTGATTCTGTTAAAATTATTACTGATCGCGAAACAGGAAGATCTAAAGGTTTTGCTTTCGCTGAGATGTCTGATGACGCAGCTGCGCAAAAAGCAATCAATGCTTTGAACGAAACTGAATTTGAAGGTCGTCAAATGGTAGTTAAAGAAGCTCTTCCTAAAAATTAAGAACGCTTTTTTGAAAAATAAAAAACTTCTGCCTATTTTTGGTGGAAGTTTTTTTTTACCCTAAAATAATCAATCCATGAATTTGAGAGCTATTTATCAACAAGCAGGAAGTGGCAAACAAGCTGCTATACTCCTACTCTTAATTCTTTTTGGCACAAGCTTATCAGCTAGTATCAGCCTTTTTATCTTAACCCCTTCGCTTATACCAGTGCCTGTACGCTACTTACAAATTAATCAATTCGTGGCTGCTATCTGTACATTCTTGCTTCCGGCATTGGCTGCTAGTTATCTTTTTAGTCGCTACACGAAAGCTTACCTAAGTATCAGGCGTACCTCCATTGGTTCGGTGCTACTTGTAATTGGTTCTATGTTGGCTATATTACCCAGCATTCAACTGCTCGGACTATTGAATCAACAGATCGTACTCCCCGAAATATTTAAACCTTTTGAAGCGATGCTTCAAGCGCAAGAGGAACTTATGGAAGGTATTACTAAACAGTTCTTTGCATCCAATACTCCAATGGATTTTGTTATTAATATCTTCATCATTGCCATCACCGCTAGTGTTACGGAGGAACTCTTTTTCAGAGGCAGTGTACAACGAATTTTGGGCCGAAACTTCACCAATCATCATACAATTATTTGGCTATCGGCTTTTATCTTTAGTAGTTTTCACCTGCAATTCTATGGCTTAATCCCACGCATGCTCTTGGGTGCTTATTTTGGCTACCTACTTTATTGGAGCCACAGCATATGGTTACCTATTGTAGCGCATTTCGTTAACAATGCGATGGGCGTTTGGGTAATAAGTAATCTAGCTATATGCAAGGATACGATTTTGGCAGAAGAGAGCAGCATCGCTGAGTTATGGATACCTGCACTGATTAGTTCTATTCTGTTTGGCTTATTCGTGCTATTTATACGTAAGCAGTGCTCCAAAAAGTTTGTTACTCCGTAACCTTTTATAAGATAAAGTATACTGCATATACATACCTAAATCCGATTACGTACGATGTAACCTGGCGTTGGCATGTATATAGATTTGGGCAGCTTGAAACTGTTGTATAAATCTTATAAATTGAGATGTAGCTTCTATTTAACATACATTCTTTTTGTTTATTAAATAGACAAATAACCCTTTTAACTACCTGTTTGTCTATGTATTAAATAGTTTAACTCAAAATAAGAAAATATACAATTTTCTATATTTTTCTAATTGCGACAATCATATAAACCAGAATAAATTAGAGTCGATAATGACAAATAATTACCTCTTAAAGTGGGGAAGATCCAAACATTGGGGAAGTTTTAATACTGTATATAAGCTGCCTCTAATATTAGTTTTTGAGCCTTCGAAACCGTAATTCTAATATTCGGAATCTGCAATACTTTACCCCATAAATCATGTGCGTTTCACCCAAAAGCATTGCTGTTTTTGAATCTAAAACAAACTCAATTTAGCTTTTAATATGATTACAAGCTGTACAATTTAGAAAATCGAGATACAGACTAAAACAAAAATAACCGGCACAATAAATCGACTATCATCTGATAGTCGATTTATTGTGCCGGTTATAAAATAGTTGTTTATATCATCACTACATCCGAGTACTATTTACTCGGATAAAGTGATGCATTAAAGTTATTTAGTCTGAGTCTTATAGCCAGGATTTTGTGTCAAACCTGGATTCAAATCTATTTCACCTTGAGGAATAGGCATCAATTTGTTATGAGCTGCATAACGACTACCTGTTAATTTAATATTTTCACCTTCATTGAAAATACAAATTTTACCACCATCACCTGCTACTGCTGCTGCTGATTCTACCAATTTGTATTTCATTCCTAAAAATGGTTCGTTCAATACCTTTTCAGCAATATCCCAACGGCGAATATCCCACTTACGTTTACCTCCTTCGAGAGCAAACTCCACACGCCACTCATTACGAATGCGTTGGCGAAGATCGTCTTGACTAGCCACATAAGTTGGTTTTGAAGCATCTGTTCTTTGTAGTACAGGCATACCTACACGCGTACGCACAGCATTTACAGCATCTAGAGCAGATTGATCTAATCCAGCAACCTCGTTTTTAGCCTCTGCGTAAGTCAACAACACCTCCGCATAACGAATCACGTGCCAGTCTTTACCCATATTCCATTTATCCGATATATTTGGATCTAAGTACTTATCATTGTAATATCCTGTAGATGTTGCATCTCCATGTTGAGCAATACCAGGTGTTCCACTACTCTTCAGAGGAGCCGTTTTCACTACAACACCGTAGCGCTCTTCTCCATTATGCAATACACAAGTTTCTAAACGAACATCACGATTAGTGAAAGGATCTTTTTCATCATACAGTGGTGAATTATCAATTGTTGCACCATCAACACACTCAAACGCATCAACCAAACTCTGTGTTGGATTAATACCTCCCCAACCAATTGTAGGAAAACAACCCCAACCAATAAGATAATGAACCTTTTCTGGATTATTAAACTGATTCACCAATATAGCCTCTTTGCAGCGCTCTTGCTTTTCCCAAAACAACTCTTTATAGTTATCCTTGTTACCAAATAATTCGTATTCACCAGAATCCATTACAGATTTTGAAGCTGCTGCCGCTACTTCAAATTTTCCGAAATAGAGTGCTGCACGCGCTTTCATAGCTGCGGCTCCACCCTTAGTAATACGTCCATATTTATCGGCACTCCAAGTTACAGGAAGGTTTGCAATGGCAAAATCGAAATCTTCCATAACTTTCGTCAACACGGTCTCTACGGGTGTACGAGTAATACCTTCTAAATCGCCCATTTCCAATGCAGACTCAATATAGGGTACATCTCCATAGCTTTGAGCTAAACCATAATACATAAACGCTCTAAAAAAACGAGCCTCTGCAATGGTTGCATTTTTGTCAGCATCTGGGTAGTTTGGTATTAATTCAATTTTTTCAAGCAATACATTACATGCTCTGATCACACCATAATCACCATCCCATTTAAAATCACCTGGATCATAAATACCTTTAGCAACATTTCCTTGCGCCCACTTAATACCGTGTACAGCATTATCTGATTCTATATCTCCATCAACATCTCCACTGCCACCACCTGGAAGCGTACGGCGATATAGGTCTGCCGTAAACATTTCTGCATCCTTCGGTGTTTTCCAAAAACTACCGTCCGACAATTCTGTTTCTGGAATTCTATCCAAAAAATCGCTACAAGAGCTAAAACCACCTAGTATTGTGGCTGCTATTGTTATATATAGAAAATTCTTTTTCATAACTTTTTATGCGTAATGATTAAAATCCAATTTTTAAACCTATTGATACTTTCTTCACATTTGAGTAAAATGCACCTCTATTATCCGCTGGAGCTTCAGGGTCAATACCATCTAATCCTGTAAACGTAAATAAATTCTCACCTGTTAAAAATAGCTTCACTCTATTAATTTTAATTTTATCTAAAATTGATTTAGGTAGAGCATATCCTAATGTTATATTCTTCAAACGAACATAAGAAGCATCCTGCAACCAATATGATGATGTTACAAAGTTTTTTTGATCACTGTTTGTCACACGCGGATATGTTGCATCTAAGTTCTCTGGAGTCCAACGATCTAGGTGACGCTCTAATGCTTTACCACCATTAAAGAATGCATAAGCAGCCTCCCCACTGTAATAACCTTCTACGTCAAATGCTCCTTGAAACAATAAGGATAGATCAAACTGTTTGTAATATAAATTGGCTGATAAACCTGCAGTCCAACTAGGAAAGTCTACTCCAATTACCTGACGGTCATTTTCCAAATCAATCTTTCCATCACCATTCAAATCTTTGTAACGGATATCACCTGGCTTTTCAGTACCTGTAAGCTTAGGACCTTTGTCTACTTCTTCTTGAGATGCAAACAAACCATCTGCTTGATAACCGTAGAATGATCCTATTGACTCTCCTTCTACATACCAATATTTCGCATGTTCTGGTCTTTCAGACTTCGTACCTTTCATATCTGTAATTTCATTGTGTACAAAAGCTAAGTTTAGCGTCACATCATATCGAAAATCTTTATTGATTTGGTTATTATGGAAAATACTCAAATCGAATCCAGTATTCTCAACACTACCCGCATTTTGCGCAGGACCGCCCATACCCAATACACCCTGTACTGGAAGATAAAGCAACATATCGTTCGTTATCTTTTTGTATCCAGAAAATTCGAATCCTACTTTGTTATCTAAGAATCCTGCTTCAATACCCAAATCATAATTGGTAACAGTAGCCCATTGCAGCTGGTTATTTACGTAGCGTGACTCGTATGCGGTAGAGTAAAGTGAATTATTAAACATATGAGACTCATATCCATATGTTGGTATAGATGGATAGATATCATCACTCTTCAACTCCTCATTACCTGTTTGTCCCCAACCTAAGCGAAGTTTTAAGTTACTCAACCAAGTCGCGCTTGAGTTTTTCATAAAGTCCTCCTCTGTGATTCTCCAACCAGCAGAGAATGCAGGAAATGCTCCCCATCTGCTATCTGCTGGGAAACGAGATGATGCATCAAAACGAATATTTGCTTCAAATAGGTAACGATCAGAGAAATCATACTGTCCGCGTGCAAAATATGAACGACGAGCCGTTTGATGTCCTCCATCGTCATTTTTTTGAGACGAAGCATCTAATGTATTCATCGATTCTTGCAACTCATTGTTACCACCACCTTTACGCGTAGCTTTAGTATATTTATGAATCATCTCTAGTTGCTCAAAACCTCCCAATAAAGCCATCGAGTGATTGCCCCAAGTTTCGTTATAATTTGCAATTACCTGACTTGTGTACCAGTTCGATTGGAAATATTCTTCAAAACCCTCACGTGGTTCTATTGGTGCTGCAATAGGAGAACCATATTCGACGATGGTTTTAAAGCCGTCATAGTTTCTAAAGTCATTACGAACAGAGAACAATCCTTTTACACTCAAATTTGGTAAAAAGTTAATCGTTCCATGCAATGTACCATTCAACTGCTGATTCATATTTTTTCTATAACCAGATCGTCCCATAACTGCAGCTGGATTTATTTTTCCATCATATGCAAACTCACCTTCCGCATCACGTGGAGCGTAAATTGGCTCCAATCTATTGGTGTATTGCAATAAACCATTTGAACTTTCCCAGCCGTCCATGCTTGTACCTCTGTAACCAGAAAGATTCAACCCAGCAGCAAACCATTTTGTAATTTGCGAGTTCAAATTCATTCTACCATTGAAACGTTGGTATCTATTTTGATCAACCAATCCATCTTGTTGTGTAAAACCAACCGATGCATTGTAAGTTGTACGCTCTGTACCACCACTAATAGAAAGGTGATGCAACTGCTCTAATGCTGTTTTATTGAAGATCTCTTCATACCAATCCGTATTAGAGTGTGTTAATGGGCTACTTCCATCTCTGTATTTTTGGATATCTTCTTCAGTAAATCGCAATGTTCCATTCGGATTCTCATTAAGTATTGACTCATTGTAAAGCATTGCATAATCACCTGATCCAAGATAATCTGGACGCGTTGTTGGGCTTGCCCAAGAAACAGTACCAGAGTAGCTTACATTTGCTTTAGCTCCTTTTTTTCCTTGCTTTGTTGTAATCAAGATTACACCATTTGCCGCTTGAACTCCATAAATAGCAGCAGAAGAAGCATCTTTCAATACTGTTAAGCTCTCAATATCACTTGGATCAATTGTATCCATACTTCCAGGAACACCATCTACAATAACAAGTGGACTTGCTGCATTGATTGAGTTTTTACCACGAACTGTAATAGAACCACTCTGTCCCCCTGGAGCTCCAGAGCTTTGAATAGATGTTACTCCTGGCATCTGACCAGCTAAAGCTGCAGATACACTAGATACAGGACGGGCAGCCAAAGCTTCTGCTTTAACCGAAGAAACCGATCCAGTTAGATTTGCTTTCTTTTGCACACCATAACCAACTACAACAAGCTCTTCTAGCATCCCTGCATCTTCAGTCATATTAACTGTAGCATTGTTTAGTTTAGAAGCTGGTATTTCAACGGTTGTAAAACCAATGTAGCTAATTTGAATAATTGACGATGATGGTACTTCTAAGGTAAACTTACCATCGATATCAGTTATTACTCCTGTAGTAGATCCTTTAACAACTACATTTGCCCCAATAATGGGCTCGTTAAATTGTGCATCCATTACAACACCCGAAATCGTTTTCTGTTGTTGTGTTACTGAACTTGCATGCGATTTTTCTGTAGCAGCAGTCGCCACGATAGGTAGCGATAAAGCAGCTATAAGCAGAAGCATTTGCGTCTGCTTAAATCCAAACCTGTAATTCATTGGTTTTTAGATTTAAATTGTTTTTAAGTATATAAAAAACATCAATATCTCCTTTTCATAGTTAAAGATATCAATATTTATTTTTCATTACATATATTAGCGTTTATAATATAATTTTCTAAAATTGCAGTTTCGTAAAACAAAAATAAAATACATATTACAGAACCTGCATATAATAAAAAAACATCTTTATTAAAATACAAGAGCAATCTTATTGAGTATATTAGCATATCGAATCATGAATCCAAAACAGCAGATTTACTCAAAAAAAGACAAATCAAACAAACGTTTAATTTGTACTAAAATCACAAGACTTTGCAAATGTACATATAGATTATACAAATTCCAATCTTTTTACTGTAAAATGTTATGTATCGTATAATTGTCTTTTTTTATTGGTACTAATTCTTGCTTGTTTTACAGCAAAACAGCAGATAAAACCGTATAAAAATTAAACGTTTATTTAATTTAATATCAAAAGAAACAATATTTATATCATGATTTATAGCGGATTAAGTCTTGTTTAAAAGCAGCTTATCTCGCAAACTAGTTATTAAAACGACTTAAAATCAAACAACAAATCTAACCCTCAAACAACAACCCCACCATCTTAATTAGCATATATTGTAAAGAAATTATTCAATAAAATATCTCTATACTATAAATATGAAAAGAATTCACCTCAAACGCAAGGTATGCTTTGAAATCATTGAATACTAAGATTATTAAAAGCCATCATGCACTTATTCTTTATTGTATTTACAACCGAAACATACGCTGAGTATTTATACCCACAAAGATACATCTCCCATTATCCGAATTATGCTAAACGATG
>CAMQTD010000105.1 GCA_947036995.1 uncultured Parabacteroides sp. | reverse complement strand
TTCAATGACAATCAACCAATATATCTTCAAATCTTAGAACTTATAAATTATAAGATTATGAATGAGGAGTGGATACCCGACGAGCGAATTCCTTCGGTAAGAGATATGGCTGTAACGTATGAAGTGAATCCAAATACAGTGATGCGCGCATATGACATACTGCAAAACGGTGAAATCATATTCAAACGTAGAGGCGTAGGGTATTACCTTGCTTCTGATGCACGAGAGAAAACGGTAGTACAATCTAAGAATGAATTTATATCCAACGATCTCCCTAAGTTATTTGCAAAACTAGATACTTTCGCAATTACACTAAATGAATTAGAGGATATTTATTCAAAATATAAAGCATCAAAGGAAGACTGAATTTAAATAAAAAGAACAGACATGCTTTCATTTGTTAGAAGCATAAAATTCTGGATACAATAAGTTTATGGGAAGTATATCTGTTTTTAGAGGAGATACTCAGATATATTCGAATGGCAGCTTTGCTGTAAAAGAAAATACAAACACAGAGGATTCAACAACAAATATCGAGCAGCTATTTAATGCGGCAATAGAAAATAAGAAGTTATTCAAACAAATATTCAATAAATAAGGAGGATATATTATGACACAAAATTTTAATCTAAAAAGAGCCCTGTTACTCTCAAAATCAATCTTTTTAATTAATAAAAAAACAATAATTATAGGAGCAATAATTTGTTTTGGAATTATGCTAATTTGCTCTATTATAGATATTAATGTAAGTTATGGTACTAAATATGATTTTATGCCAACTCTCTCTTTTCAGATAATAACAATAACAGCTTTGATGTTTTTACCTAAAATAATGTTTAAAGAGTATCAAGACAAGATGCCAATAAATACATCATATATGCTGCCTGCATCAACAAACGAAAAGTTTTTTGTTCCTTTTATTATCTCATTGATATTTGTCCCTATAATACTTTATACTCTTTATATAATAGCTTTTTCTCTCACATGGGCACTCTCTCTTGCTATAAACAGTAATACAGCGGAATATGCAGCTATTATTAATAAAGACTTTTTCTTTTTTCAATCACCCATTATCTATTTTTCCAGTTTGGCGTACTATCACTCTTTTGGATTTTTGATGTTAAATCCTAAGAATGTGAAACTTCAAATCCTCGCATCAATTAGTGTAATTATGCATATTCCAATAGATTATGCAATCCATAACCTTCAAAACTATGGAGTTGATAACGAAATAATTAAATGTATAATACTCTGTGTAGTAGCCATATTATTTTGGATTGTATCATACATTAATTTTAAAAGAATAGAAACAACAAATGATATTACATATTCAATGATAATCAACCAATATATCTTCAAATCATAGAACTTATAAGATTATGAATGAAGAGTGGATGACCGACGAGCGAATTCTATCGGTAAGCGATATGGCAGTAGCGTATGAAGTTAATCCAAATACAGTGATGTATGTATGTGATATACTACTAAAGGTGAAATCATATTTAAGTGCAGAGGCGTAGGGTATTACCTTGCTTCTGTGCACGAGAAAAATGGTGGTACAATCTAAGAATGAATTTATATCCAAGAATCTCCCTAAGTTGTTTGCAAAATTAGATGCTTTCTCAATTACGCTGTCTGAATTAGAAACTACTTATTCGAAATATAAAGCTGCAAAAGAAGGCTGAATATAAATCTGGAATGACATGCATAGTTGCAATGTCTATATATAAAGAAAGCATTTGAGAGTAAACAGTACGTCACTCTCAAATGCTTTCTTTATATATGGACGGTAGATTACGGTCTATCCAAAGTTTCATCTTTAATTTACACGTGAACTAAAATAACAAAAGGTAGCTATAAACTGAATTATAGCTACCTTTTATTTCTATGTGAACGTTCTTAATTAATAAAAACGAATACGTGTATCTTTTACGTTAGCAGCATCAATCAACGATTGAATAGCTTGATAGCTGAAACGATATGCATTAGAAGCTTCTAATGTTTTGATCTGCTCTGCTTCGTTGTAAGGCTTAGCATCTTTCTCTCTGTTGTATACGTTAAATACATAAACACCATTGTTACCTTTAACTGGTTGGCTTAATGTATTAACAGCAGCTACAGAAACAGCAGCATTGATCTCTGGTTCTACACCAATACCTGTAATACGACGTGTTCCGAAGTTTACGAATTTAACTGTATCAACACGTGCATCCATTGCTGTTGCATATTGATCCAAAGATTTGATTCCTTTTGCAGTTAGCTCTGTTGCAATTTGCTCACCTTTTTTCTTTGCGATCAACTCTGATTTAAGAGATTGTGCAACCATATTCAATGGTCTGAAACCTTCTTCGATAGTTCCTTGAACAGCAGCTACCACAAATTTATCGTCACATTCAAAAATCTCCGAAACAGTACCTTTGTCTTCGTTAAAAGCCCAACGTACTACCTGGCGAGTATTTTTCATGTTGTTGATCATCTGAGATTCTGTTTGTAATGGAACATCAGATACTACATTGTAACCAGCCTCTTGTGCTCCAGCAGTTAATTTATCAATTGAATTGTTTGATGCCACGAATTGGTTCAACTCATTATAAATTGTGCTGTATGTTTTTGAACTTGGAGATACAGACATTACAATGTTTGCAACTTTGTATTTGTTTACATCTTTAGTTTTGTCTAAAACTTTAACAATGTGTGTACCATAGTTTGTTTTTACAATATCAATTCCTTTTACTGGAAGTGCAAAAACAACATTTTTAAAATCTTCACCTACACCTCTTGCAGCTGCAACTTCAGTAAACCAACCTAGTTCGCCACCGTTTTGTGCTGTTTGATCAACTGAGTATTGTGCAGCTAGTGCAGCAAAATCACCACCTGCTTTAAGCACGGCTTTCAAACTATCCGCTAATGCAGCAGCATTGTCGCTGTTCTGAAGCATGATATGACTCACTTGAATAGAATCAGGAGCTACTGTTTTAGCAACTAACTTAAGCATAGAGAATTTGTTATCTGCAAATAATGGACCTGCAACTTCACCAACTTTTGCTTCAAGGGCGAAACCTTTAGTTGCTGGATCGAATGCTGATGCACTAAAATAAGCATCTACATAAGGAACATCAGAATACTCGTTTACTAAGTCTGCAACTTTAGCAGAGGTAGTAAATTCATTTTTGATCTCTTCGATGTCTTTGCTTACATTGTCATGATCTTCTTGACTTGGTAAAATATCTACAGCGATAAATTTAACAACTTTACTTTCCTTTTGTTTGAAAAGCTCTTTCTTGTCGTTATAAAGTGCTTTGATTTCACTATCTGATACTTTAATTGTAGAATCTGGAATAGATGCATACGATTGCATAGCATAAGCGATATCAGAATTATCTGCTGTTTCGTTGAAAAGCTCTTTTGCATCAATTGAGTTCGCTACGATAGCTTTGCTCAATAATGTAGCATACTTTTGCTCTAAACGTTGTTGCTTAATATTTTTCTCCCAAAACATCCAAAAGCTACGTGCCTGTGCGATCTGCGCTTGTTGCTCAGCTGGCATAGAAGCGTTATCTGCAGAAATAGTTTTTAAGAAGTTTAAAAGTGCATTCTTATCAAATGCTCCTGTCTCTGGATTAACAAACATCTGCATTTGTTGAATCATTGGAGAAACGTTTTCTCCTTGAACCATATCAAAAAGTTCTTCAGAAGAGATAGTAAGACCTAATTGGTCTGCTTGCTCTGCTAATACGATTTCACGAACGATTGATGCAAATACTGATTCTCTAATCTGTGTAGTGTACTCATCAGGAAGTGTATTTTGCCCAGATTGGGTTTTATACATCTCTGTCATTTCATCTACACGACTTTGATAATCGTTGATTTTAATTACTTCACCGTTAACCTCGGCAACCACCTCTTGTGTTTGTCTAAAGTAGGTTGAACCAGAGTTAAGAAAGTCACCGATAATAAATGCAAACAGAGCCAACCCTACCACAATAACGAGTAGACCTGCTTTGTTTCTAATTTTTTCTAGCGTAGCCATTTATTTTTATTTAATTTTTAAAGTTTATATCTTTATAGTTCAAGGGCACGAAGATACAAACAAATGAGAATTAACAAACATTTTATCGCTGTTTTTTTTACCTAACATTGATTTTCATGCGAACTAACTCTATTTTAGTTGTAGTAACCTTCAATATTTTAAAAGAAAAGTTATCGATTAAAACAGTTTCGTTAACCTTCGGGAATTTCTCATAGTGATGGAGTATAAATCCTGCTATAGTCGCATAGTCGTCAGAATCGGGTAATTCGATCGAAAACTTCTCATTTATAGCATCAATTTCCATGCGTCCAGATAAAACATATTCGTCGTCGCTAACCTTATTGGAAATAAGAATCTTAACATCATGTTCGTCTTCTATCTCACCAAAAATCTCTTCTACTAAATCTTCTAACGTTACAATCCCCGCCGTTCCACCAAATTCGTCAACAACAACGGCGATACTTTTCTTATCAGTCATCATTAACTTCATTAATTTATTGGCTGCCATCGTTTCAGGAACAATGGAAACACTCCGAATAGCTTCGAGCCAATTTGCAGGGTTATTAAATAGATCAGACGAGTGAATATAGCCAATAATATCATCTACATTCTCTTTATATATCAACACCTTGGATAATCCTGTTTCGATAAATGTATTTTTAAGGTCTTGAATAGAAGCTTCTGTATCTAAACCTACAATTTCGGTACGTGGAACAATACAATCACGGATTTTGACATTTGAGAAATCCATTGCGTTCTGAAAGATCTTTACGTCTTTGTCTATGTTTGAATTTTCGGGTGCATTACTCAAACTCTGCTTAATAAAAAAGTCAAGGTCGATCTTACCAAATGAGCGATCAGATGGAGAGGATAAATTCTTAACTCCAAAAAGCTTCAAAAAGAGAAATGAGATAAGCGAAGATAGTTTCGATATAGGATAGAGCAAAACATAGGTTAACGCCAACGGAAGAACAAACATGCGCAACGAAATATTCGGATTTATCCTAAAGATCGTTTTTGGCATAAACTCTGCCGTAAATAGAATTAACAATGTGGATATAATTGTTTGAGCAAGTACAATGAGTGCCTCATTATCTACAAAAAGTGCAATATAAGGCTCTAACAATATAGCCATTTGCAAACCGTAAACAACCAAAGCGATATTATTCCCGACCAACATTGTTGAGATAAATTGATTCGGATTCCGATAAAATAGGGCTAAAATATAGTTAGATACAGATTTATTTTTCTTATCCAATTCAAACCTTAACTTATCAGAAGATATAAATGCAATCTCCATCCCTGAAAAAAAGGCAGAGAACAACAGTGATATAACGATATATGAATAATGAAAACTCATTGCTTTTGTATTGTTTCTAATTCATTTTTAGTACTGGTCGAATCTGTAGGAGCTTTTTCCGATACAGGAAAAGAGGCTTCGGAGTTAATAAAAGAGTACTTGGTCATATCTTGATTCGATTCAAAACCGTCCTTTCCAATGATTATTTGATCTTTCTTTTCGATACGAACACGCTTGCTTGAATAAATCCGTTCTTTCCCTTGATCCCAAAACATTTCAGAGGTTTCAAATTTTTCGTTTTCAAGACTTAATATCTTTACATTCCCAATCAATTTCCATAGCTTCTTTTTCTCCCAATAATAGGCAGTATCTGCTTTTACACTTGCTTCGGCATTGAATAAAGAATCAAATTTTTCTATATATATACCTTCAGGAAAATACCAAAATGGATCTTTTGCCTTACTAAACATAAGCCATTCTTTCGCATTAAGTTTATAACGCGTAATTCCTGAATCAGAAATTAAAGTATTAACATCAGTTGTACGCATAATATAACTGCTGTCAGGATTAAATACAACTGCAACCGTCTCTTTTTTAGAACTTGTACAGGAGCCTACAAACAAAAGAAGCATAGTAACCATCAAAAAGATGGTTACTATGCTGTTACTTTTCGTTTTACAAAGAAAACGTTTTTCTATCATAATTATCTTACTCTAGTTTTCTCTCCGATCCAACCACCGATAGTAATTACTTTATCTTTTTCAAGTTCTGGGTGAAGGAATACATCTTCTGATGATGGGAAGTGAGCTCTGTATGTATTAATTAATTTGTTTGCGTCTGCAGCTAATGATGGATCAACCTGTTTCGCTTTTTCAAATTTATCAACCGCTGCATAATATACAGTTCTAGTCATCAAAGCGTCACCTGGGTAAATATTCTTAGCTGTAGCTGCATACATGTTACCAATCAAAATATATGGAGCACCAAGAGCTGGATTAGCTTCTACTGCCTTCAATGCATACTGTCTTGCTTTTGAGTATTGATTTTTCTCGTACGAAAGCATTGCAATCATATAATAATAATCAGCTTTTGCTTCTACGTCTTCTTCTAAAGTGATAGCCTCTTCAAAATATGTAATCGCAACGTCATACTCTTTATTTTTAACAGCACGTTTAGCACAACCTAAAGCCGAACTTGCTGTTGGCTCTACTTTGTGTACAGCCTCTGCTGCTACAAAGAAAACTTCGATTTCTTGACAACGAAGTCTCTTTAATAAAGAAAGAGTTTGTTTCAAGAATTCAATATCTGCAATCTTCTCTTGAACTTTAGGCGCATACATCGCTTGTAGTGTTTCGCAATCAGCAGCACCACTTTGAGCAAATGTATTATCTAATACTGTTTTTAATGCTTTAATGTTGTTTGCAAGTTTTTCATTTCCGCTTGTAGTTGCAGCGTCCAATTGCTTGTCAAAATAACCTGTACATAACATATAATCATTTATATATTTCTCTTTGTTATTCGGATCCTTTTGCATCAACTGGAACGAAGAGAACATATATAGCGAAATCGATAGCGATTCTGTATTTTCTTTGTTCTCGTCAATTACCTCTTTTGTCCACTTGTTTACCAATGCGAAATCAGTCTTTGCTCCCTTTAATCTAACAAGATCTTGAGCCTTACGACCTACGATCCAATCTTTTCCATATTTACGGTCATTACCGAAATACTTCACACGCTTGTCATAAAGCGCCATTAATTGATCGATCAACGCATCTTTTTTCACTGCATCTTTTTCATTGGCAATTTTCCAATCTAAAATACGCGCGCCATACACATAAAGGTTCTTCGTAGAAGATGGACACTCATTGTACGCAATTTCCCAATACTCTGCAGCATCTTTGTAGTTTTTTGTCTTAGCATAAGTCGTAAACAGACTTATGTTAGTAATACAACGTACGCTATCTTCTCCCGAACCATAGCGAGTTCCGCTGTCCACTCCTTTTTGTGCAAAACCGCTCAATGCAGATAATGTGCATCCGATTGCAAGGAATAATACTTTAATTTTCATATCTATTATTTTTTGTAGTTAATTTCTTAATCAAGTTTTCGTTTCCAGAACCACATTTCATTAAATGTGTAGTTAACAGTAAACTTTAAATACTGCTCTTTAATCATCATACTATTTCTAGGAAGCACATTTACATATTCGAAAGATAGGTTGATTAACGAACGATTTCCAACCAGTGGCAAACCAAAACCAACACTTGCTCCAAATTCGTCATATCCTGCCCCTTGAACATTTAGATATGAATTGCTATAATGAACTCCACCGCGATATTTCACACGCTTGAAATAATTCTTTACCATAAAGTCTGGAGTATACTCTACTCCTGCTGCAACACGGAAACGATTATCAAATTGAGAATTTTCATCCACAAATGGAAAATCTACATCTTTCCATTGTTCATATAAAACATCTGCACCAACAGTTAACTTATTCTGTTTCACATAAGTTAATCCAAAACCATAAGCATTAGGCAAGCCCATACCAACATTCTTTGTCGTATCTCCCACTGAAGAAGCTACCGTTTGACCTTGAATTACTTGATCTACCTTGTAAACAGTATTAGACAATGTGTTTTTAGGTGAAAACGTAGCACCAATCGTAATATTTTCTGTTTTAGATAATGGTTGTGTATATTGAATACCAAAATCTAATTTAATATCCTTTACTTTTATCTTTTGGAAGCTATTGATCATAGCTGCATCTTCTTGCAAAACCCTCAACATGCGATCGTGGTTAATGCTACCAAACAAATAAGAAACATTAGCTCCTACAGCCAAACGCTTCTTCCAAAGATCAACAGACAAACCTGCATAAAGTTGACTTAAACCTCCGCGTCCAACAAACTGTTCTTGATATTGTGTTTCAGATTCACCAATTTGTTTCACCGCACCAAAATCATATCCTACGAATGAATATGGGAGTAATCCTACACTCATAGCTACATTCTTACAAATTGGAAACTGCATGGCTAAATATTCAATATTTCCGTTCACATTATCTTGTTTGTTGATTCCATCATCAAACCATGACAACTGTGCAGACGCTCCAAAATCGAATAAGAAAGTTAATGAGTCCATACTTGTATACGACGCTGGATTTAAGGGATTGATCTGCTTGGAGGATCGTAATCCATAACCAATACCACCCATACCTCTTCCGGCACCAAAAGACGAAGATGCTAACTCCCCAAAACCATAACGGGTATAAGGAGAATTTGTGTTGTTTTGAGCAACCAACATCAACTGAGAAAAAATCAATACACCTAAGATTGCTATTCTATTTATTTTCAACATTATACTCTAATATTCTGTTTAATCCTACCAAAACTAAATTAACGCTTACAAAGATGGAGCTTTTTAATCGGCTTTCAAAATAAAACGAATGCCCTCCTGTTAAAAAAACTAAAAGATCTGGATATATCTTTTGTAAGCTATCAATATATCCATCCATTTCAAAAACTATTCCATTAACTACGCCTGCTTGAATTGCTAATTCGGTGCTATCTCCA
>CAMQTD010000104.1 GCA_947036995.1 uncultured Parabacteroides sp. | reverse complement strand
ATACGTGGATAGGTGTGCGTGTGTTTGTTGTTAATATAGAACGACACACTGTCTGGGTATAACTCTACGGCATATATATTATAATCTACAGGGGCGATAGGTGCAGTTGAGCCAGGCTTTGGAGTTTTAATGCCTAGTTTATAAGTGTAATATGAGTGTACGGTTTGATAAGCGATAGATTCGTGGTTTAGGCGTTCCATAATATCAATTTCGCCACCATTGGGCCATGCTGCATTATCGAAAGGTAACAACCAAATAGCAGGCCAACATCCTTGTGCGGCATTTACTTTCGCTTTAATTTCAATTCTACCATTGGCAAATGAGACTTTATTCTTTGTATAAACGCCACCTGTAAGGAATTGTGCAGTGTCTTGCTTTTGCGTGGTGTTATTCATTCCTGTCAATATAAGCTTGCCTTTTTTTATTGCATAACAAGAATCAAAGTCGGACATATAGTTATTCCAATCAGACTTGCCGCGCGGAATTTTAGACCATGCTTTATCATTCAGTGTTTTCTTCTTAAAATCCTCTTTCCATACGAGCTTCCACTTTTTATCTGGCGAATCACCTTTGGCGGAAACGCTGAAAGTTATTACGCAAAAGAAAAGAGCTAAAAACAAGCGATTGATGTAGTTTTGTGTGTTCATCTTGAATATTATTATTTAATAAACAAAACTAATCATATTTTTTTGAACTTACAAATCCCAACTATTATAGTGGCGAAGAAACTATAGTATACTCCTATTCCACGTAAACACAAGAAGGGTGTTATGCAGTTTGCATAACACCCTTCTTTAATATATCTCTAACGTAAATGTTATTTTACCTCTTCGAAGTCAACATCTGTTACATCACCTTTAGCATCGTTGTTACCTTGTTGTTGTTGTCCACCAAAATCAGCTCCTGGTTGAGCACCACCTTCAGCACCACCTTGTGCGTTGTACATGTCTTGGCTTGCAGCTTGAAACAATGTATTCAACTCTGTCATTGCTGTATCAATAGCAGCAATATCTTTAGCAGCATGTGCCGTTTTTAATGTAGCTAGTGCAGCTTCGATAGGCGCTTTCTTTTCAGCAGGAATCTTATCGCCTAGCTCTTGTAACTGTTTTTCAGTTTGGAAGATTGTGCTATCTGCTTGATTCAATTTGTCGATACGCTCTTTTTCGTTTTTGTCAGCATCTGCATTTGCAGCAGCTTCGTCTCTCATACGTTTGATATCTTCGTCGCTCAAACCACTTGATGCTTCGATACGGATACTTTGTACTTTACCTGTTCCTTTATCTTTAGCAGATACGTTCAAGATACCATTTGCATCAATATCAAATGTAACCTCAACTTGAGGCACACCACGTTGTGCAGTAGGGATACCATCTAGGTGGAAACGTCCGATTGATTTATTATCTTTCGCTAAAGAACGCTCACCCTGTACGATGTGAATCTCTACAGATGGTTGATTGTCTACAGCAGTAGTAAATGTTTCTGATTTCTTCGTTGGAATTGTTGTGTTCGACTCAATTAATTTAGTCATTACGCCACCCATCGTTTCAATACCTAATGAAAGTGGTGTTACATCAAGCAACAATACATCTGTAACATCTCCCGAAAGAACAGCTCCTTGAATCGCAGCACCTACGGCTACAACTTCATCAGGGTTAACACCTTTTGATGGCGCTTTACCAAAGAATTTCTCTACGATAGCTTGTACAGCAGGGATACGTGTAGATCCACCTACTAAGATAACCTCATCGATATCAGCATTTGTTAAACCTGCATCTTGCATTGCCATACGACATGGCTCAAGACATGCTTGGATTAAGCTATCTGCCAATTGCTCAAATTTAGAGCGGCTCAATGTTTTAACCAAGTGCTTTGGAATACCGTTTACTGGCATGATATATGGTAGGTTGATCTCTGTGCTTGTAGAACTTGAAAGTTCGATCTTAGCTTTCTCAGCAGCTTCTTTCAAACGTTGAAGCGCCATTGGATCTTTACGTAAGTCGATGCCTTCGTCGCTAAGGAATTCGTCTGCCAACCAGTCAATGATTACGTGGTCAAAGTCGTCTCCACCAAGGTGTGTATCACCTTTTGTTGATTTCACTTCAAATACACCATCACCTAACTCAAGAACAGAGATATCAAATGTACCACCACCAAGGTCGAATACAGCAATCTTCATGTCTTTGGTTGTTTTATCTAAACCATAAGCTAGTGCAGCAGCAGTAGGCTCATTTACAACACGACGAACAATTAAACCAGCAATTTCACCAGCCTCTTTTGTAGCCTGACGTTGTGCATCGTTAAAGTATGCAGGTACAGTAATAACTGCTTCTGTAACTTCTTGTCCTAAATAATCTTCGGCCGTTTTCTTCATCTTCTGAAGTGTCATAGCCGAAATTTCTTGTGGAGAATACAAGCGTCCGTTAATATCTACACGCGCTGTATTGTTATCTCCTTTTACTACTTTGTAAGGCATACGTCCTAGTTCACTTGAAACTTGGTCGTACGTTTCGCCCATAAAGCGTTTGATTGAAGAAATTGTATTTTCAGGGTTTGTGATTGCTTGACGTTTTGCTGGATCTCCAACTTTACGCTCGCCACCATCAATAAACGCTACAACTGAAGGTGTTGTTCTTTTTCCTTCGCTGTTAGCAATAACAACCGGTTCGTTACCTTCCATAACGGCAACACATGAGTTGGTTGTACCTAAGTCAATACCAATAATCTTTCCCATAATTTTGTCTATATTTAATTTATTTATTTTTAAAATCTGTATGTATTGAGGTAGTGCTACCCCGATACTCCAGATAATACACAAATGCTATGCCAAAATAACAAATAAGGGAATTGAAAGGTTTATACTGACATTAATAGTGACAATAAGACAGCTAAAGAGGAAATAAAGTCACTTTAGTTTACTTTAAATCGCCTAATTGTTTAATATCGGCTCTATCAAATGGTGTTGCTTGGTATACAAAATAGTTGAGCCAGTTTGTAAATAGCAGGTTGGCATGCCCTCGCCAACGCACAATGGGGCTATTGGATGGATCGTTATTTTTATAATAATTGGCAGGCGGTGTAATGTCGAGTCCTTTTGCTACGTCTCGCTTATATTCGCCATCCAATGTTAGGGGCGCATATTCTGAATGCCCTGTAATAAAAAACTCGCGTCCGCCACGTGCTGCTACCATATATACACCTGAATCTTCACTTTCGGAAAGTAGCGTTAGGGCGGGGTTGTTTAATATATCTTCGCGCCTTATCTCGGTGTGTCTGCTATGGGGTACACAAAATTCGTCGTCGAATCCTCTAAAGATGGCATGCGTGGGATCGTTTAGTGTATGCTTGAATATACCAAACATTTTAGATTCGAGGTCGTACTTGGGCACATCGTGAAAATGATACAGCCCTGCTTGTGCTGCCCAACAGATATAAAGTGTCGAGGTTACATGTGTATGCGCCCAGTTAAATATGTGTTTAATCTCGTCCCAATATGCTACCTCTTCAAAGGGCATTAGCTCCACTGGGGCACCTGTGATAATCATACCATCGTAACATTCCTCTTTTAGTTGATCAAAGTCGCAATAAAATTCGTTCATGTGCTCTTGCGAGGTGTTTTTAGGGGTATGCCCTTTAATCTTCAAAAAGTCGAGTTCTATTTGAAGTGGAGAGTTTGATAAAAGCCTCACCAAATCGGTTTCGGTTGTTATTTTAAGGGGCATTAAGTTTAGCACCACCATTTTTAAGGGGCGAATATCTTGCTTCGATGCACTGAATGCATCCATTACGAAGATGTTCTCTTCTTTTAATAGTGATACAGCTGGGAGATTCTGTGGAATATTTAATGGCATACGTGTTTTCTTTATATTTTATTGTAAAAATAGCATTGTACAAAAGTAATGAAATGGCTTTAAATAACAATTAATCTTTTGAGATATTCATTTAGTTAGGTTAGCAATCAGCTTTCAAAAACAAAAGGGTCAACTACACGCCCTATATCGCCAAAGGAGATTAGGTGTGTGTAGTTGACCCTTTTGTTTGGAAAAGAATGAAGTCTTGATCTAAAACAAGACTCTTTATTTATTATAACGATTGCATATCGTTCAACCGTTTGTAGTAACCATTTTTTGCTAATAGCTCTTCGTGACGACCTCTTTCTACAATTTCTCCTTCGTAGAGTACACAGATTTCGTCTGCATTCTTGATTGTTGAAAGACGGTGTGCGATGGCAATCGTAGTACGTGTTTTCATTAAACGCTCGAGTGCTTCTTGAACCAAACGTTCTGATTCTGTATCCAATGCCGAGGTGGCTTCGTCAAGAATCAAGATAGGTGGGTTCTTCAAGATGGCACGAGCGATACTGATACGCTGACGTTGACCTCCAGAGAGTTTGCTTCCACGATCTCCTACGTTGGTCTCATACCCATCTTCTTTCTCCATAATGAAATCGTGCGCATTGGCTATCTTTGCTGCTTCGATCACTTGTTCGAGTGTTGCATTTTCTACGCCAAAGGCTATATTATTGAAAAATGTATCATTAAAAAGAATTGCTTCTTGATTTACATTCCCGATCAAACTACGTAGGTCTCTGATATGTGTATCTTTGATATTGACTCCATCAATACAGATCTCGCCCTCTTCTACATCGTGATAGCGAGGAAGCAGATCTACCAACGTAGACTTTCCAGAACCTGACTGCCCTACTAAAGCGATGGTGTGTCCTTTCGGAACGGTCAATGATACATTTTTAAGAATCTGACGCACGCCGTCGTAACTGAAGTTGATATTCTTGAACTCCACTTTATCGTCCATCTGTTTCAATGGTGTTGGCTGTGCTATTTCGGTAATCTTATTTTCTGCTTTAATAATTTTATCTACTCGCTCCATCGAAGCTAATCCTTTAGGGATATTGTAACCCGCTTTTGATAGATCTTTTAACGGATTGATTACACTGTAAAGAATCACCAAATAAAAGATAAACGTAGGGGCATCAATGCTTGAGTTATCACCTAAAATAAGTGTTCCGCCAAACCATAGTACCACAACAATAAGCAATGTTCCTAAAAATTCGCTCAATGGGTGAGCCATTGCTTGGCGTGTAGCTACTTTGTTGGTTGCTTCGCGGTATTCGTTGCTACAGGCTGTAAAACGATCTACCATTTTTTTCTCGGCAATAAAAGCCTTGATTATACGCAATCCGCCTAAAGTCTCTTCGAGTTGAGACATCGTATCACTCCATTTGGCTTGTGCCTCGTGCGACTGGCGTTTAAGCTTTCGCCCCACTTTACCCATTCCCCATCCCATAAAAGGAAGTACTACGAGGGTAAAAATGGTCAGTTCCCAGCTGGTAACAATCAGCGTACCGAAATACATAAAAATTAGGATTGGGTTCTTAATCAACATATCTAACGAGCTGGTAATCGAAGTTTCTACCTCTCCAACATCGCCACTCATACGTGCCATAATATCCCCTTTACGCTCTTCAGAGAAAAAGCCGAGCGGAAGATTAACAACCTTGGAGTAAACCATTACACGAATATCTCTTACCACACCTGTACGTAGCGGTATCATAATAGCCGACGACGCAAAGTATGCCGATGTTTTAAGCAGTGTCATCACGGCTAAGAATACACCCAATAACAACAGTGTTAACGATGCACCATTCGTAACGATCATCTCTGTAACGTAATAGTAGAAATTGTTTGTCACAATCGCCTTAAATCCTGCTTCCCCGCCCCACTCCATAAAAGAATAGACATTATTATCTATCCTAAAAAGTATCTCAAGAATAGGCATAAGTAACGTAAAAGAGGAAATATTAAATACTGCCGAAAGTAAATTCAAAAAAACAGCTCCCATTAAATATTTTCTATAGGGCGATACAAAGCGCCTCATTAATTGAAAGAATTCCTTCATAGCGTGTAATGTAATATTGTTTAGGTGGCAAAGATAATTAAAGTTAGGTATTTAATTTACGATTTACCATAAAAACAAATACCTACCCAATACAAACAGCATCTGTTATTGCTGTATTGCATCGGATAGGTATTTTTTATCTATACTCATTCGAGTATTTAGCTATGTTCTATTTTAACGAAGCTGAAATTACTTCTCTTTCGATTCTTTCTTTTCGTCAGAATCTTTAGGTGTTTCAATCTCTTTCACACGCAAAGCTTCGTCATACTGGGATTTATCGCCTAATACTTCGATGGCTTTATCTAAAACCTTATCTTCTTTTAGGTTCTGAATCATTTCGCCTCGTTGGAAGTGGTAACGTTTCACAATCTCTGCTGCGATCATACGTGTAAGCTCTGGGCGGAAACGATCTAAGTCACGATCCAAGTTTGGTGTTAGTTTTGCTTCTAGGGCTTTGTATTCTGCTGAAGCATCTGTCATATAACCTTCAAACTCGGCTACCTCTTTGAGTTTTTTGAGTACTTTCTCACTTTGACGATCGTATTTAAAATCTTTACCCTTTACGAATGTTTTAAATGATTCATAATCCGCTTCAGGAAAAACAAATTCATCTGCTGATGCAATTGTTTTATGATCTCTCATCCATTCGGTAACGAAATCAAACACTACATACTCTCCCATCATGTAATACATCATGGTTGGTATCTTTGGCGCTTTAACTTCAAACTCAGGACTTACACCTCCACCGTCACGCACTAGACGTCCTTTAGCTGTGTTAAATACAGTTGTTAGGCTATCTGGGATACGTCCTACACTTCCATCTGCATTTTTATGTGCGTAGTCAATGGCTTGAATACAACGTCCACTTGGGATGTAGTATTTAGAGATGGTTACTTTTACATTTCCACCGTAAGGAATATCTCGGGTAGATTGTACCAGTCCTTTTCCAAAAGTGCGCTGACCTACTAAAACGGCACGGTCTAAATCTTGCAATGCACCCGAAACAATTTCAGAAGCGGAAGCAGAATTATTATCAATCAATACAGCAATAGGCATAACGGTATCAATTGGCTCATTGGCTGTACGGTAGGTACGGTCCCATTGTTTAATTTTACCTTTTGTTGTTAATACAACCTCACCCTTCGGTACGAAGTAGTTTGTTATTTGTACGGCTGCATCCAGAAGACCTCCTCCGTTTCCTCTCAAATCTAAGATAAGAGATTTCATGCCATGGTTCTTTTTCAAGTCTTCAAAAGCTTGCTTAACCTCTTGTGCACTTTTGTCGGTAAAACTTTTCAAGGCAATATACCCTACGCTGTCGTTGCGCATACCATAATAGGTTACTTGGTCTATAACAACCAGCTCACGCATTACCTCTACCTCCTTTGGCTTTTTAACACCTGGACGCTGGTATTTAATTTTCAACTTCGTATTAGGTTGTCCTTTTAGTAAATCACTAACTTCTTGTGTTGTCTTTTTTGTTACATCAATATCATCAATAGCCAATAGATGATCTCCTGCACGCAATCCGGCTTTGGCGGCTGGCATTCCGGCATAAGGCTCGTTAATGTAAACACCTCCGTCGCGTTGTGAAATGATAGATCCAATACCTCCATATTCTCCAGTGGTCATCAGCTTTAACACATCCATATCCTGTTCGGGATAATATTCGGTGTAGGGATCTAGGCTACCAAGCATGGAATTGATACCTATGCGTACTTGCTTTTCTACATCTACTGAGTCAACATAAAACATCTCCATCTCCTTAACTACTGCGTTAAAGATATCAAGATTTTTACTTACTTCAAAGCGGTTATCTTTTTCTTGAGCTGTAGTAACAGTAGCACTCATTAAGAGCAGTACCGAAACAGCGCGAAGGAAGTTGTTAGATTTGATTTTCTTAATCATATTCATATATTCATTGATCTATATTCGTTATAGCGAGTAAATGTATATAATAAAGCTACGTCTATGCCAAAATAGCATCTACTTTTAACTTTATTTGTTCCCAGCAGTGATCAGGTATTTTAGCACCCACTACCTCTACAATATGTCCCGCTAATAAAGATCCTATTTGTCCACTTTGTGCAATAGAGGCTTTACGTGTAAATCCATAAAGGAATCCAGCAGAGAAATGATCTCCTGCTCCTGTTGTGTCTACGGCTACTCCTCCTGATACAGGTATCGAAACCACTTGCTCTCCAACACCTATCAAAGCACCTTCTTTACCCATTGTTACTACAGATATTTGTACCTGTTTGGCAATTGTACGTACGGCTTCGGTTGCAGGTTGTCCTGTAAAGGCTTCTGCTTCGCTCTCGTTACTAAACAAGACATCTACATATGCCGGTATAACTTCACGAAGCAAGTCAAGGTTATACTCTACAATATTGTAACTTGCTAAATCAAGTGCAATCCAAAGTCCATGCTTTTTACCTAACTCTAGTGCTCTACGGAATAGGGCTTCGTTGAATATTAAATAACCTTCGATATATATGCAATCGTAATCGGCAATTACCTCTTCGATCAATTCATCTGGTACCAATGTTGCAGCTGGACCTAAAAAGGTAGCCATGCTACGCTCTCCATCGGGAGAAATCAATACCGTAGAACTTCCTGTCTCACCTGGAACTTTAATCAAATGTGTGGTTATTCCTGCTTTTGTTAATTCAGTTTCGTAGAACTCTCCCACAGCGTCATCTCCAACTTTTCCGATGTAACCAATTTCGGCTCCTAACTCGCCTAAAGCGCGCATTGAGTTCGCAACTGAGCCTCCCGGAGCAACCGAACGCGCTAAATCTTGTTGTGCGGCACGAATTGCAAACATTTTTTCACGGTCAATTAAATCCATAGACCCCTTGCGTATATCTATAGTTTCTAGCGTTTTATCACTCTCTAAACGAAGTAAAACATCTACTAAAGCATTACCAATTCCAATTATTTTCATCTTTTTCTAAAATTTTTATTGCAAATATATTGCATATTTCAAAAATACCCACTACTTTTGCAGAGAATTTTAAGAGAGGTTTACCAAAAACCTTAAATAAAACGAAGCGAAAAATTCTTCTTTAGCTCAGTTGGTTAGAGCATCTGACTGTTAATCAGAGGGTCCTTGGTTCGAGTCCAAGAAGGAGAGCATAAGA
>CAMQTD010000103.1 GCA_947036995.1 uncultured Parabacteroides sp. | reverse complement strand
AGTTGCTTGCAGAAGTTTTAGGAACTTCTTTCGCTTTTTTTATTGCTGAATATAGTCAGCAATCCAATCACCAACCGCCGTTGTTGAGTACGCTTTGTCAGCTTGTGCAATATCTTCAGTTACTATACCAGCTTCCATAGAAGCATCTACAGCATTGCGGATAGCTTTACCCTCTTCCATCAATCCGAATGCATATTCGAACATCAGGGCTGCCGAAAGGATTGTGGCTAGTGGGTTGGCAATGTTTTTGCCTGCTGCCTGTGGGTATGAGCCGTGGATAGGTTCAAATACAGAGGTGTGCAATCCGATAGATGCCGAAGGTAGCATGCCTAATGAGCCTGTGATAACTGAAGCTTCGTCTGTTAAGATATCGCCGAACATATTTTCGGTAACCATTACATCAAAGCTTTTAGGCCATTGAATGATGCGCATAGCCGCATTGTCGACAAACATATACTCTGTCTCTACATCTGGATACTCCTTTTCGATCTCTTGCGCTACTTGTCGCCATAGGCGCGATGTTGCGAGTACGTTGGCTTTGTCTACCACAGTTACTTTTTTGCGGCGCTGACGTGCATAGGTGTATGCGAGGTGAATGATGCGTTCGATCTCTTCGCGGGTATAAATGCAGGTGTCGTATGCTGTGTTTCCATCTTCGCTACGTCCTTGTGGGCGACCAAAATAGAGTCCACCCGTCAATTCACGGATACACATAAAGTCGGCACCCTCTACCAAATCGGCACGTAAGGGCGATTGGTGTATAAGCGAAGGGAAGGTGGTAACAGGGCGAAGGTTGGCATACAAACCCAACTGCTTGCGCATGGCAAGTAAGCCTTGTTCGGGTCTTACTTTGGCGGCAGGGTCGTTGTCGTACTTCGGTGCACCAATAGCGCCGAAGAGCACAGCGTCTGAGCGCATACACAGTTCGTGTGTTTCGGTCGGGTAGGGGTTACCTGTAGCATCGATGGCGCAAGCACCCACGAGTGCCTCTTCGAAACTTATTTCGTGACCGAATTTTGTTGCTACTGCTTGTGTTGCCTTCAAGGCTTCTGCTATGATTTCTGGACCGATACCATCACCGGCCAATACTGCGATATTTAATTTCATCTTGTTTTTGTATTGTTTTAGTACTAAGATTACGCTACCGCAATCTTATGTTCTATCTTGTTTAACATCTTAAGTGTGGCTTTGATGGCAGCTTCTGTTTGGTCAGCATCGAGTCCACGTGTTTTAAATACTTCGCCATTGAACTCCCAACTAATAATTGTTTGTACAAAAGCGTCTGTTCGTCCGCCTGGAGGAATACTTACCATGTAATTGGTTAGCATCGGAAAGGGACGTCCGAGCGATTTGTATATCTTCCGAAGGGCACGCATAAAAGCATCATACTGACCATCACCTGCCGCCATCTCTTCGTATGCTTCGCCGTTTATCTCGAGTTTGAGAGAGGCTAAGGGTTTTAATCCTTGTGCTAGCGAAAGGGAGTAGTTTAGTATTTTGATTTTATTCTCTACAGGATCGTGCCCGAGTACATCCGAAATAATGTAGGGTAGATCTTCTGGCGTTACCATCTCCTTTTTATCTCCAAGTTCGATGATGCGTTCGGTTACTTTGCGCATAGAAGCCTCGCTCATGGTGATACCTAACGATTCGAGATTCATACGGATGTTTGCTTTGCCCGATGTTTTACCGAGTGCATATTCACGTGTGCGCCCAAACCGTTCAGGCAGTAGATCGTTGCAGTAGAGGTTGTTTTTATTATCCCCATCAGCATGTACACCAGCACATTGTGTAAAAACATGTTCGCCAATTACGGGTTTGTTTGGCGGGATATGTATGCCCGAATAGGTTTCGACCAATTTACTTACATAGTTAAGCTTCTCTTCGCAAACAGCCGTTTTTATGTTGAGCTGATCGTGTAATACAGCGAGCACACTCGAAAGCGGCGCATTGCCTGCACGCTCACCCAAACCGTTTACGGTAGTGTGTATGCCCTGTATGCCCGCTTTTGCTGCTGCATACACGTTGGCAACCGCCAGGTCGTAATCGTTGTGTGCATGAAAGTCGAACTGCAAATCAGGATACCGTTCAAGCATTATTTTGCAAAAGGAACGCGTATTGATTGGATTCAGAATCCCCAATGTGTCGGGTAGCATATACCGTTTGATGGGTAGATGCTTCAATCCATCTATCAATTGAAATACATATTCCGCTGAGTCGATCATTCCGTTAGACCAATCCTCGAGGTAGACATTTACGTCAATACCTCTACGTGTAGCTTCTTGCACAACTTCGGCGATCTCTTCGATATGTTGTTCGGGTGTTTTATTGAGTTGCTTAGTTACATGTTTATACGAACCTTTGCATAACAGATTCATTACACGGCAGCCAGTTCGCTCAATCCAATCTAACGAGAGTGTACCATCAACAAAACCAAGCACTTCGAGTTTACCCAACGAACCATGCCCTTTCGCCCAATCCACAATGCTTTTAACAGCCTCAAATTCTCCTTCAGATACACGCGCCGAAGCAATCTCCATCCGGTCTATCCCCAAATCGTTGATTAGCAGGCGGGCGATTCCAAGTTTTTCGTGAGCTGCAAACGACACACCAGCCGTTTGCTCTCCATCTCTGAGCGTTGTATCTAATATTTCCATTTTCTTATATATTAAGCGTTTGCAGCCTCGTAGGCTTCAATTTTGTTTTGATTTGCTAATAAGTAATCAATATCATCTAAGCCATTGACTAAACAGCTCTTTTTGTAAGCATTTATATCAAAAGACTCACATGCGCCCGTGGCATTGTTTGTTACCTGTTGGTTTTCGAGATCTACTGTGAGCGTTGTTTGATGATCTGCTTCGATAGAGGCAAATATTTCGGCTAAGAATCCTTTTGATACAACCACTGGAAGCAATCCATTGTTTAGCGAGTTTCCTTTGAATATATCGGCAAAGAAACTCGAGATAACAACTTTAAATCCGTAGCCCGTAATGGCCCATGCTGCATGCTCGCGGCTCGAACCGCTACCAAAGTTTTCGCCCGCAATCAATATCTCACCTGTGTAGGTTGGGTTATTGAGTACAAATGCTTCAATCGCATTGTCTGCTTTATCGTATCTCCAATCTCTGAAAAGATTGTCGCCAAAACCTTCGCGCGTGGTGGCTTTAAGGAATCGGGCTGGGATAATTTGATCTGTATCCACATTCTCGATAGGAAGTGGAACCGCTGTTGAGGTGAACGTTATAAATTTTTCCATGTCTTTTTTGTTGTTGTGAAATAAAATAAAGCCTCTTATTTGCTTGTTGTTTCTTTAATCCATGCTCTTGGGTCGGTAATTTTACCTGTTATTGCCGAAGCTGCTGCCACTAACGGACCAGCTAAGATAGTGCGTGCACCAGGTCCTTGTCTGCCTTCGAAGTTTCGGTTGCTTGTGCTTACGCAATATTTACCTGCTGGCACTTTGTCGTCGTTCATGGCTAAACAAGCCGAACAGCCTGGTTGACGCAATTCGAATCCTGCTGCTTCAAGAATTTTATCTAACCCCTCGGCACGGATCTGCGCTTCTACTTTCCACGATCCAGGTACTAACCATGCGGTTACGTTTGGTGCTTTGGTATGTCCTGCCACAAAAGCAGTAAATTGGCGGAAATCTTCGATTCTGCCGTTTGTACAGCTGCCTAAGAATACGTAATCAATTGCTTTGCCTACGATTGGTGCACCAGCTTCGAAGTTCATATATTCTAATGCCTTTTCAAAAGAGGCACGGCTCGATTCGTTGATTGTATCTAGTGCAGGGATCGATTCACTTATCCCCATACCCATCCCTGGATTGGTTCCGTAGGTAACCATTGGTTCGATTTGTGCGGCATCGAAAACAATCTCTTTGTCGAACGTAGCACCTTGATCGGTGTACAGTGTACTCCAATAAGCTACAGCTTTATCCCATGCTTCGCCTTGTGGGGCGAAGGTGCGTCCTTTTAAGTAGTTGAATGTTACTTCGTCTGGGGCAATCATGCCACCACGTGCACCCATCTCGATACTTAAGTTGCAGATGGTTAGGCGCTCTTCCATGGTGGTGTTGCGAATAGCTTCTCCTGCATATTCTACAAAATACCCCGTAGCACCACCTGTAGACATTTGACTGATGATGTAAAGGGCAATATCCTTTGCAGTAACGCCTGCATTTAACTGCCCATCTACGGTGATACGCATTGTTTTGGCTTTGCGTTGCATAATACATTGTGTAGCCAGCGTCATCTCTACCTCGCTTGTACCAATACCAAAAGCAATAGCACCCATAGCTCCGTGCGTAGAGGTGTGGCTGTCGCCACATACAATGGTCATACCAGGTTGTGTATAACCATTCTCAGGACCCACCACATGCACAATACCGTTCAGCGGATTGCCTAATCCATAATGTGTAACACCAAATTCAGTTGCATTCTGTGCCAATGTATCGAGTTGATTCTTCGATACAGGATCGGCAATGGGTAGTTCTTGGTGTACAGTAGGGATGTTATGATCCGCTATACAGGTTGTTTGTGCGGGACGAAATACCTTGAGTCCGCGCGCTCTTAATCCACCAAAAGCCTGTGGGCTGGTTACCTCGTGGCAGTAGTGTCTGTCTATATAAAGTTGTGTAGTTCCGTCAGGTAGCGTCTCTACTACATGCTTCTCCCAAATCTTTTCAAATAATGTTTTCATATTTAGTATGCTATTTAGTTTACAAATTTATTAATTGCATCGATAAAAGCCTCTACAGAAGCAGCAATAATATCCGTATTTGCTGAAAATCCGTAATAAGTAACCCCCTCATGCTCTACTTGCATGTGTACTTTACCCATATCGTCGCTTCCTTTGTCGATGGCTTGGATTAAAAACTCTTGGATAGACATGGAGCGATGGATAATTGTTTTAACAGCTTTAATGGCTGCATCTACTGGGCCGTTACCCGATGCTGCTGCCTCAAACTTCTCTCCTGCAATATTTAAACAAAGGCTTGCTACGGCTTGTACGCCTACGCCCGATGTTACTTGTAGGTATTCTAATTTGATGCGGTGCGTCTCTGTGCGGTCTTTGCCCACTAATAGCAATACATCATCATCGTTGATATCTTTTTTCTTGTCTGCCAATTTAAGAAAGGCATCGTATGTTTCGTCTAATTTCTCTTGTGTAAGTTCTACGCCCAAAATACTTAAACGATGCTTCAAGGCAGCACGTCCGCTGCGTGCTGTTAGTACGATGGCGTTGTCGTCAATCCCTACATCTTTAGGATCTATAATTTCGTAGCTCTCTCTGTTTTTAAGTACGCCATCTTGGTGTATTCCGCTCGAATGCGCAAAGGCATTACGTCCTACAATTGCTTTGTTGGGTTGGATAGGCATATTCATAAGGCTCGAAACCATGCGGCTACAGCTATATATCTTCTTTGAGTTGATGTTGGTGATAATACCTGTCTCTTTATGGCTTTGGAATATCATCGCTACCTCTTCGAGTGCGGTGTTACCAGCACGTTCGCCGATACCGTTCATTGTAACCTCTACTTGACGCGCTCCGTTCAATACACCCGAAATAGTATTGGCTGTTGCCATGCCCAAATCGTTGTGGCAGTGTGTAGAAAGGATGGCTTTGTCGATACCGTTTACGTTTTCCATCAAATATTTAATCTTTGCACCATATTCGTCGGGTAGGCAGTAGCCTGTTGTGTCGGGGATGTTTATTACGGTTGCCCCTGCTTTGATAACGGCTTCTACTACGCGTGCTAGGTAGGCATTATCGGTGCGTCCTGCATCTTCGGCATAGAACTCAACATCTTCTACATAACGTTTGGCATATTTTACGCAAGCGATGGCACGCGCTAAGATATCATCACGGTTCGAATTAAATTTATGTTTGATATGATAGTCCGAAGTTCCAATCCCTGTATGTATTCTGCCACGTTTAGCATATTTAAGTGCTTCGGCAGCTACGTCTATATCTTTCTCTACGGCACGTGTTAGGGCGCAGATAGTAGGCCATGTTACTGCTTTAGAGATTTCAATCACTGATTTGAAATCGCCAGGGCTTGATATAGGGAATCCAGCTTCGATTACATCGACTCCAAGCTCTTCGAGTGCGCGTGCTACTTGAATCTTTTCCAATGTATTCAACTGGCAGCCCGGAACCTGCTCTCCGTCGCGTAATGTAGTGTCAAAAATAAATAATTTGTCAGCCATTGTATTTAGTTTTTTATTTGATTGCTTAAAACGAAAAAAGCCTTTCTCACTATCGAAGTGAGAAAGGCTTTTTTATTATTCCTTTACTTAGTATGCACACAGCATCCTCACCTCGACTCTATTTTGTAGAGCAGAATATTAATGAGAATAATGAGTGAGTTGTTACGTTTCATACTTTATGTTGTCTTTTTTTTCTTTTAACGATGGCAAAGATATTTATATTATTTTGAATTACAAAATATAAATCGAAATAATTTATCGTTTATTTGTTTCAATTTAAAAGTATAAGGGTTTGAATCCTTATATAATGAAAGAGTAGGCAATCCGTTTTATGCTTATCCTACTGCCTTGCATGCCTTAGCAAGCGTCAGACTGAATTGTTCAATATCCTCGTCTGTGGTATCCCACGAGGTAACAAGTCTGATTTCGCTCTCTGCCTCGTTCCAGAAATAGAAGTAGTACTTTTCGAGTAGTTGGTCTACAATTTTTCGGTCTAAGGTAAGGAATAGTGCATTCGACTCTACCTTTTGCGTAAACGATACGGCAGGGTACTGTTTCAGTATTTCGGCAAGCTTTAGCGCCTTTTGATTGGCTAAGGTAGCATTCTCGAGCCAGATGTTTTGCTCAATATATGGGATGAATTGGGCGGATAAGTAGCGCATTTTAGAGGCTAATTGTGCCGATTGCTTGCGATAGTAGCCAATGTTTTTGGATAGTTCTGGATCGAAAGAGATAATCGCTTCGCCCATCATCATACCATTTTTAGTACCTCCGAAGCTTAATATATCTACCCCTACATCTACGGTAGCCTCTTTCAGGCTGCAACCTAAATAGGCACAGGCATTGGCTATGCGTGCACCGTCCATGTGTAGATACATGTTATTTTGGTGTAGCATATCTGCAATGGCACGCACTTCGTCGAGGGTGTAAACTGTTCCAAGCTCTGTAACTTGCGAGATATAGACTACGCGCGGTTGCGAATGGTGTACAACGCCTTGCCCAACTAACTTTGTTTGAATCAATTCGGGGGTGATTTTACCATCACAGCTTTGCACTTCCATGATGCGGCAGCCGCTCATTTTAGTTGGTGCGCCACATTCGTCTACACATATATGTGCTGTTTGTGTGGCGATGATGCAATCGAACGAACGGGTTACAGCTTGCAGCGCAACGCTGTTCGCTCCTGTTCCGTTCAATACAAAAAACACATCACACTCTACACCAAAAGCACTTTTAATGGTCTCTTCGGCTTGTTTCGTTAAAGCATCGTCGCCATAGCCTACGGCGTGATCTTTATTTGATTGGATAACAGCATTCAGTATTTCGGGGTGTACACTCGAATTATTATCGCTTGCAAAACTTCTCATTTTATTTTATTATTTGTTTCTATGCTTACAAAAGTAGTACATTCCAATATAATTTGTAATTTTGTAAGGGATAAATATCCTTGAATAGTAACGAATAAACAAATTTAAAATGAAAATAGGAGATAAAGCACCCGAATTGTTAGGTGTAAACCAACAAGGCAAAGAGATTAAGTTGAGCGATTTTGCAGGAAAGAAATTAGTTTTGTATTTCTATCCTAAAGATAACACAGCAGGTTGCACTGCCGAAGCGTGTAATCTAAGAGATAATTATGCCGATTTGCAAGCAGCAGGTTACGAAGTGCTAGGCGTAAGTAAAGATAGCGAGAAAACACATCAAAACTTTATTGCCAAGCAAAGCCTACCTTTTGAGTTGATCGCTGATACGGATACAACCCTAAACCAACAATTTGGTGTATGGGCAGAGAAAACAATGTGCGGGAAAACCTCCATGGGAACCCTTCGTACGACCTTTATCATAGACGAGAATGGTATCATCGCACGCATTATCGGCCCTAAAGAGATTAAAACAAAAGTGCACGCAAGTCAAATATTAGTATAAAAACAAATTAGATAACCATTCGATTATGCCAGAAAAAGATTTATTAAAAGAGACGAAAGCAACGCCTGCAGCAGGTAAGATTGCTCCAAGCGACGATAAAATGAAAGCATTGCGCTCTGCAATGGAAAAGATAGAGAAGAGCTACGGTAAAGGTGCAATCATGAAAATGGGCGACGAGGCTGTAGTAGAAATCTCTGTTATCCCTACAGGTTCGATTGCGTTGAATGCTGCACTTGGTGTAGGTGGATTCCCGCGCGGACGTATCATTGAAATTTACGGTCCTGAATCGTCAGGTAAAACAACACTAGCTATTCATGCCATTGCAGAAGCTCAAAAATTGGGTGGTATTGCTGCATTTATTGATGCAGAGCACGCTTTTGACCGCTTTTATGCTGAGAAATTGGGCGTAGATGTAGAGAATCTTTGGGTTTCGCAGCCAGATAATGGTGAGCAAGCACTCGAGATTGCAGAGCAATTAATTCGTTCGTCGGCAGTTGATATCGTAGTGATTGACTCTGTAGCAGCTTTAACTCCGAAAGCGGAGATCGAAGGTGATATGGGAGATAGCAAGATGGGACTTCAAGCACGTTTAATGTCTCAGGCACTACGTAAACTAACATCGGCAATTAGTAAAACCAATACAACATGTATCTTTATTAACCAGTTGCGTGAGAAGATTGGTGTAATGTTTGGTAGTCCTGAAACAACAACCGGAGGTAATGCATTGAAGTTTTATGCTTCGGTACGTATCGATATCCGTAAAGGAACACCTATTAAAGATGGCGACGAAGTAAAAGGAAATCTTACACGCGTAAAAGTGGTTAAGAACAAAGTAGCGCCGCCTTTCCGTAAAGCAGAATTTGATATTATGTTCGGTCAAGGTATCTCTCGCGTTGGTGAGATTGTAGATTTAGGTGCAGATCTTGGCGTGATCAAGAAAAGCGGTTCTTGGTACAGCTATCAAGAGACCAAATTAGGTCAAGGTAGAGAAGCTGCGAAAGATTGTTTAAAGGATAATCCAGAGTTGGCAGAAGAGCTTGAAGGCTTGATCTTTGAGGCATTGAAGAAATAATACA
>CAMQTD010000102.1 GCA_947036995.1 uncultured Parabacteroides sp. | reverse complement strand
CGTTCGGGAAATTCGTCGGTAAGTTTCTTTTTCAGTGTGCGCAGATCCGATTTGCCACATAAGGCTACGGCGTAGGCTTGCTTTTCGTCTCGTCCGCCACGACCTGCCTCTTGGTAGTACTCTTCGAGCGAGCTAGGCATATCTATATGCACGACTAGGCGCACATCAGCTTTGTCAATACCCATACCGAAGGCATTGGTAGAGACAATGATGCGACATTCACCGCTTTTCCATGCGTTTTGTTTCTGCGTTTTTAACTCACGATTTAATCCAGCATGAAAGAAATCTGCCGAAATACCCGATAGCCTTAGAGCATCCGATATCTCTTTTGTTCGTTTACGGCTTCGAACATATACAATGGCGGTGCCAGGTATTTTATCAATGATATGGAGTAGCGTGTTTATTTTGTCTTCGGTTTCACGCACTACATAGGATAGGTTTGTGCGGGCGAAGCTTTTTTGAAATACCTGTTTCTTTTTAAAGTGTAGCCGTTCTTGGATGTCGTTCACCACCTCGGGGGTAGCCGTGGCAGTAAGTGCTAAAACAGGAACATCAGGTAGTTGGGTGCGAATATCTGCAATATTGAAGTACGAGGGGCGGAAGTCGTATCCCCATTGCGAGATACAGTGACTTTCGTCTACAACCAATATATTAACCTGCATGGCTTGCAGTTTAGAAAGAAAGATCTCTGTACTTAATCGTTCGGGCGAAACGTACAAAAACTTATAATCACCAAATATACAGTTCTCTAGCTGCTTGATAATTTCCTGTCTTGACATGCCAGAATAGATTGCTGTAGCTTTGATACCTGTTTTCTTCAGGTTGTCTACTTGATCTTTCATCAAAGCAATCAGGGGCGTTACCACAATACAGATACCCTCCATACATAGGGCAGGCACTTGAAAGGTAAGCGATTTACCTCCTCCAGTAGGCATTAATCCTAAGGTGTCTTTACCTTCATATATGGAGTGAATAATATCTTCTTGCAGGGGACGAAAAGATTCGTACCCCCAATATTTGGCTAAAACTTCGTGGAATACATCCATCTCTTGATTTACTTATAACGCGTCGTCAAATTTAATGTCTTTAATCATCAACTGTATGGAAGTGTTCCCATTGTAGGTATTCTCTTCAATGGTGTAGCAAGTACTGAATTGTTCCATCTCTTTGATCTTTGCCATGTGTTTGTGCATGCCAAAAGCAATACCATGCATCGGATTATGCGAGTTCGAATCGATCATTTCTAGTTTGATATGCTCCATCTCTCTACCAACCAACTTGCTTGTACCATAGTCGAATACATGTTGTGTACAGAATATCGGTTTTTGATTGTCAGGACCAAACGGACTCATCTGCTTTAGATCGGCAATGAATTTAGCATCAATTGTTTTAAAATTCAAAATAGCATCGATGTTAATCTGTGGAATCATCTGGTCTGGAATCATATCTACCGAAGCGAGCGTTTCGAAACGGTTAATAAAGGCTTGCAAGTTCTCCTCTTTAAGCGAAAGACCAGCTGCAAACGTATGTCCACCAAAGTTTTCCAACAAATCGCGACACGATTCGATGGCTTTATATATATCGAATCCAGTCACGGAACGCGCCGAACCAGTAATTAAGTCGTTCGATTTGGATAATACTACGGCTGGGCGGTAATATTTTTCGGTCAGGCGAGAGGCTACAATACCAATCACACCTTTGTGCCAATCGGCGTCAAATACAACAATAGACTTGCGGTCAGCTAAGTCGTCGTAGCCATCAATGATGGCATTCGCTTCGTCTGTTATTTTTTTATCTAGTTCGCGTCTGTCTTCATTGTGCTGATTGATTGCTTCGCTTTTGATGCGTGCTTCGTTGCTATCTTTGGCAAGTAGCAGATCTACAGCTTCTTTCCCATTCATCATGCGCCCCGATGCATTGATGCGTGGTCCGATTTTGAATACGATATCACTCAATGTAATCTCTTTGCCCGAGAGTCCACAGATATCAATAATGCCTTTCAGTCCTAAGCTTGGGTTCGAGTTGATTCGTTTCAGTCCATAATAAGCCAATATTCTGTTCTCACCAGTGATGGGTACAATATCTGAAGCAATACTAACAGCTACGAGGTCAAGTAGTTTCTCTAGATCACGAAAGTTGCAACCGTTGCTAATAGCAAACGCCTGCATTAACTTAAAGCCAACGCCACAACCCGAAAGATGGTTGTATGGATAGTTGCAATCTAAACGCTTGGCATCTAAAACAGCTACAGCATCGGGCAGGGTATCATCTGGCATGTGATGGTCGCAAATGATAAAGTCGATACCTTTAGTTTTGGCATATTCTATTTTATGAATGGCTTTAATACCACAGTCTAACGATATGATAAGTGTTACACCATTGGCAGCCGCCGTATCAATTCCGCGGGTAGATATTCCGTATCCTTCGTCGTATCTGTCTGGAATGTAATAGTCTAGTGTCGAAGCATAGGGGCGCAAAAATTTATACACCAATGCAACAGCAGTAGTACCATCCACATCATAATCGCCGTATACAAGTATCCGTTCTTTATCTCCCAGCGCACGGTTCAAGCGGTCTACGGCTTTGTCCATGTCTTTCATTAAAAACGGGTCGTGTAAGTCGTTTAAGCTTGGATGAAAAAAGCGTTTTGTCTCTTCAACCTCAGTAATACCTCGCTTTTCAAGCAACGATGCAATCACGGGACTAACGCCTAACTTCTCAGCAAGGGCATCTCTTTTACGTAATTCGTTGTCTGTAGGATTTTGAAAATTCCATCTGTTAGTCATTATCTATTTTTTTTCTTTTTGTCTGCTTAGGTGGAATGTTTATTCAAAACTCCACATCTTAAATCGTTAGCTATTGAGCTGATACTTATCTGCAAAGAGACCCTATAGCATGTTGTGATAATGCGGTATAGTGAAGCCTCTAAATTTGCAACTAATCAATGCGTAAAGTTAGCTATTAAAATTGAAAGCAATATCAATGATAGGTTAAAAATAGTGGTTGGTTTTTTTAATTAGAAAGATCTGAAATAGAGGCTTAAATGCTCAGATAGGGTATTCATAGTAATGCTATAAGCATAATAGGTAGATTGCGGATATAATATTATGTTTCTAGGGGGTGTAAATCCAGTTTTTTGTGTATTTTTGCACCATAAGGTTTTTAGTATAGGTAGTAAATTCATACAATCAATTATGTATCTTCGATATTTATATGTTTTAATAGCAGGATTGCTTCTTTTTATATCTTCTTGTTCTGTACATAAAACGACAACAACACCAACAACGCCAGACAGTAAATTGAAACGAGAGTTTCGTGGAGCATGGATACAGACCGTATTTCAGCCCGAGTATGCGCGTATGAGTAGTGCTGAGATGAAAAAGGATTTTATTAAAAAGCTTGATTATTTACAATCTTGTGGTATCAATGCTATTGTGTTTCAGGTACGTCCAGAGGCAGATGCTTTTTACCACTCAAAAATAGAACCATATAGCCGTTTCTTTACAGGCAGGCAGGGGCATGCACCAGATAATAACTTTGATGCGATGGCTTTTCTTATCGAGGAGTGTCATAAGCGAAACATGGAGTTTCATGCTTGGCTAAACCCCTACCGTGTGAGTACCTCGGGTAGTGCGGCATTAGCGCAAAACCATGTGTACCATAAATATCCAGAATGGTTTGTAACATACAATAAAATGATTTTGTTCGATCCAGGTTTACCTCAAAGTAGATCGCATATCTGTAAAGTGGTGCGCGATATTGTTTCTCGTTACGATGTAGATGCAATTCATATGGATGATTATTTCTATCCTTATCCTGTAGCAGGAATGCCTTTTCCCGATGATAAAAGCTTTAACCGTTATGGAGCAGCTAAAGGCTATAAGCAGAGCCAACGAAATGACTGGAGACGTAACAACGTAAACCAGTTGGTTAGCGAGATTAAAAGAACAATTCTTTTAACAAAGCCGTGGGTACGTTTTGGTATTAGTCCTTTTGGAATTTATCGAAATAAGAAAAGCACTCCAGACGGTAGTGGAAGTAACACCAACGGATTACAAAACTACGACAACCTATATGCAGATGTAACCAAATGGGTCAAAGAGGGGTGGATTGATTACAACATCCCACAAATCTATTGGGAGATAGGACACACCGCAGCCGACTATATAACATTGACCAAGTGGTGGAACAAAAATGCCAACGGCGGACATCTATATATTGGACAAGATGTAGCACGCACAATGAAAGCGAACGAACTAACGCGCAAGATGAAGTATGCCCGTCAGATGCCAAACGTAAGTGGTAACTGCTTTTGGCCCGCTAACGAAATTCTGTGGAATAACGGAGGGATAACAAATGCTTTGAAAAAAGATTTTCATCGCTATCCAGCATTAATACCAGCCTACACACACCTACACAGCGTGCCACCTAAAGAGGTTTCGAAACTGAAAACAACGTGGACTGAAGCGGGCTACAAACTAACATGGGAGGCAGAACAAAGCAAATCGAATCCTGAGAAAGCCTCTTACTTCGTAGTCTATAAATTTCGCAAAGGTGAGCCAATAGATATTTCTAACCCAGCACATATTGTAACAACAACACGTGCACTCGAATATCTATTACCTTATAATAAAGGGAAAGAAAAATATACGTATGTAGTAACAGCTGTAGACCGCTTTCATAACGAAAGCATTAAAGGTAAACGCAGAACTGTAAAACTTTAAAAGATTAATTGTCATGAAAAAATGGATACTCGTTTTATTACCTGCTTTGCTTTTTATTGCTACGGCATGCTCTAAAGACGAACCTTATATTCCGCCAACGGTAGACCGTACGGTGCTAGTATATATGATGGCAGATAATAGCCTCAGTTCTTATAGTGATGAGAATATCCAAAGCATGATGGATGGTGCAGATGGGAAGCTGAATGGAGGAAACTTAATCGTTTATGTAGATGCGCGAAATGAGACTCCCCAACTGCTTCAACTCAAAGAGGGTAAAGATGGGCGCATGCAAAAGTTTGTAGTAAAAGATTATCCAGAACAGAACTCTACATCCGAAGAGGTGATTAAACATGTTTTTAATGAGGTAAAGCAGCGTTTCCCTGCTAAGCATTATGGATTAGATTTGTGGAGTCATGGTTCGGCATGGTTGCCAAGTGATTTTGACCAGATGATGCGTTCTATTGGTCAAGATGGATCAGATTGGCTTGAGATACCTGTATTAAAAAGAATTCTTGCCGAAACATTCGGTTCAGAGAAGTTAGACTTTATTCTTTTTGATGCTTGTAATATGGCGAGTGTAGAGGTAGCATACGAATTGCGTAACAATACACATGCGATTATTGCTTCGCAAACAGAGGTGATGGCAGAAGGATTTCCGTATGATGCGATCATAAAAGATATGTTCACCGCACAAGTCTCTTGCGAAAATATTTGCAAGAGCTTTTATTCGTTTTATCAAACATTTGAATATCCATATGGATGTATTTCATATACCAAAACGGCAGACTTAGAGAAGCTTGCTATATTGACTAAGGTTATTGTTCAGCAAGATTTGGATAAAGCACGAGCTATCAGTACGAATCAATTGCAACCTACAGACTATTTGACAAGTAAGGGTAGGCTATTATTTGACATGAAAGATTATCTAACACAGTTAGCAACAAGCACTCAATCGAAAGATCTGTATAACATAATGTCTGATGTTGTTCCCTATAGTGCATCAACGCCTGAATTATATTTTAATCGCACAGGTGCTATCTCTGTTGATACTAAACGCCTATCGGGACTCTCTATCTACGTAATGCAGCCTAAATATCCGCAATTGAACGATTGGTACAAACAGCTCGATTGGTATAAAGCCATATACAAATAAATAGATAAGCCGAAGCGCTGTTATGCATATAGCAGCGCACCTGCTACACCAGCCAGCGCAATAGTAAGGATTGGGTGTACTTTATAGTAATAAGTTAAGGTAAAAGCAGCGATAAAGATTAAAATGCTTTTATAGTCGATAAAGTTCTCGTGATTCATTAGCATCAATGCAGCGGCAGCAATCAAGCCAACACTTGCTGGTCGAAGTCCTAAGAACGCAGCTGTTACATATTTATTATTCTTCATCCGTGCAAAGTAGTACGAGATAATCAATACCAAGATAAAAGACGGTAGGCATACTGCAAATGTCGCAATAACCGAACCCCAAACAGAACCAGTAGCCGCATATCCAATGTAGGTAGCACTGTTAATACCAATCGGTCCGGGTGTCATCTGTGAGATGGCAACAATATCGGTAAACTCTTGCGATGTAATCCACCCATAGCGATTCACCACCTGCTCTTGAATAAGCGAGAGCATCGCATATCCGCCCCCAAAACCAAACAATCCGATTTTAATATAAACCCAAAACAGTTGTAGGTAGATCATTGTATCCTCCATATTTTATAATAACTATACACGACCCCACCAATTGCCGAAACAATAATAATATAGATGGGCGAAATATTCAAAAGCCAAATAGCCAACGCCGAAGCCATCGGAATCAATAACATCCATTTGCTGAGATGTAACGATTTGATTGCAGTAAATACAGGCACAGCAATCAGCGCCACTACTGCTGGTCGTAACCCCTTAAACACACGCTCTACCCAAACATTATCTTGTATTTGAGAAAAGAAAAGTGCGATGGATAAAATAATCACAAACGAGGGAAGTATCGTACCTAACATACACACCAACGCACCTTTAAACTTACGCAAACGATAACCAATAAAGATGGATATATTTACTGCGATAATACCTGGTAACGATTGTGTAATGGTGAAGAGATCTAAAAACTCTTCGTCTGTAAGCCATCCTTTGCTTACCACTTCGCGCTGCACAAGAGCAATCATCGCATACCCACCGCCAATGGTGAATGTGCCAATCTTTAAGAATGTAATAAATAATGCGAAGTATAGGCTCATCTGCTGTTGTTGTTAGTTTTAAAATTAAAAAAAAATCGAGGCAACAAAAGTATCTCTTGTTAGCTCGATTTATTTTACGTTGTGTTTAGCTTTTGCTAAATCAATACTCCTCTTCGTTGAAGAAGAAATCTTCTTTACTTGGATAGTCTGGCCAAATATCTTCCATACATTCGTAGATTTCGCCTTCGTCTTCCATCTCTTGTAAATTCTCGATTACCTCCATTGGAGCACCTGAGCGCTGAGCGTAATCAATTAATTCGTCTTTTGCTGCTGGCCATGGAGCATCCTCCAGCTTCGAAGCTAATTCTAAAGTCCAATACATATTATTTCTTTTTATTAGCAACCATAAGTATAACTTACGGTTAGGGTTTTTAATTTTGTCGCAAAAGTAGAAAATTATTTGTTATATACAAGTATAATCCCAACTAATTTCTTTTCCATTAAGTAAAAGACACTCTTTGCGTGCGAGTGTAAAGAGGTAGTCGGATAGTCTGTTGATGAAAATCAGTACCGGCTCTTCTACTTCTACCTCTTCGTTAAGGCGATAGAGTTGGCGTTCGGCGCGGCGACATACCGTTCGGCATACGTGTGCCAATGAAGTTGCACGTCCACCACTTGGTAAAATAAATGTTTTAAGTGGAGGGAGTGTAGCATCTATTTTGTCTATCTCTTTTTCGATACGTTCAATTGTTTGTTCGGAGATGCGACTCTCTATGCGTAGCTCTTTTTTTGTTTGGTCGGTAGCTAGGTACGAGCCAATCGAGAACATTTTGTGTTGAATAAATCCGAGGAAGTCTTTATCAGACGCTTCCGTTACGGCATCCATAAGGAGTCCGATAAACGAATTAAGTTCGTCTGTAGAACCATAACACTCGATACGTTGGTGTGCTTTAGAAACGCGTTCGCCTCCAACTAAAGAGGTGGTTCCTTTATCACCAGTGCCTGTATATACTAAACTTTTCTTCATATTACCTGTTGATAACTATTGTTGATAACGTTGTTCATAACCCTGTTTATATCCCTGTTGATGTTGATAAAACCAATTTCATTAACGGATTGTTGAAAACTCTGTTGATAAGTGTGTTTGTAACCCCGTTTATAACCGAGTTAATAACGTTATCGCCGTTTTCTCAAAAGTAATTAATGTAGTTTCGTTTATGCAATTTAGGATTGAAAAACACAATCCCCATCGAATATAGATCTACCGTAACCGTTACTTGTGGATGGTTACACACAGTTTTCCATACGAGGCGCATTTGTTGAGACGTTTTAATTCCGTCAAATACAAAGCATGTACTTTCATGTACATAGGGAAGCATCTGTTCAAACAAAGCAAATGTATCTGCATGTTCGCGTTTGCTTTTAAAGTAAACCATGTCTACTTGCTGCAAGGTAGCCAATGCTTCGGGCAGTAGATGTTGGTATTCGCCTACACGAATAACTACGTTTGCTTGCGTTTCATGCGCAAGAAGTCGCTTGGTGATATTGGCAAAAGCCGGAATCGCCTCTAGCGAGATGCATTGGATATCGGAGTCGTAAGACGTAAGATAGAGCGTAGAGATACCTACACCTGTTCCAATCTGGAGCATTTTTTTATACTTAAAGAAATTGGCTAAGCGAAACAGTAGCATACCTTGTTTCTGTTTAATCGCCTCTTGTGCTACGATTGCTGATACAGTTGCTGTATGCTTTTTCTCTTTACGTCCTTTTTTATCTGTATAACTAAGCTCTTCTAAGCAGTAGTGCAATTTGCGTCGCTCCAATTCGATTTCATGAAATCGATAGTAAGGCAAAGACTCTTCGATCACTTTTGTAATTAAATTAAATACAAAAGGTGAGTGCACGCCATGTCCCTTGCGGTAGCGCATACGTCGATAAAGCTTAGTTCCTAACCGAAGTGAGTTCTTACTGGGATACAAATGCATACTGTTATTTAGTTACGAGGGCGCAAAGATACACTTTTTTCTTATAATAACAATGACTAATTCTTTATATATTCTAGCTATTGGGTTTAGTGAGAAATAATGATAATTTTGTAGAAGGATGTGATTTATTGTGGTGTATTATATTGAAATGCAAGCTTGCTGTGTGTGAGATGGTGTATAGCTTGAATTAAAAATATCGGTCAGAGAAAAAGTATTAGTAACAACCCTTAAAGGTTACTTGATAAAATAAAAACTGATAAATATATTTGAATTATGCTGTTTTGTAACGGTAAACAGTGATTTTATATAGTTTTAGAAGTAATACTTTTGTTAA
>CAMQTD010000101.1 GCA_947036995.1 uncultured Parabacteroides sp. | reverse complement strand
TTATCTGCGTAATACCGATATACCCAATCCATTCTTGAATACCGTACGAACCAGCTTTGTCTAAAGGTTGGTATTTCGATACGTAGTAAGCTATTTCAGCCTCGTCAAGTGTGGCGAAGGTTACGTGGGTCGAAACATCGAAAGCACACTCTTTGGTCGATGTTAGGATGCATACGCCAGTGATAACCTCGTGCTCTTTGCCCGAGAGGGAGCGTAGCATCTCTTTCGCCTCCTCTTGTGTGCTGGGTTTACCTAGTAGGCGACCTTCAGTACATACTACCGTGTCGGCAGTAATTAATAAGGTGTCGGCAGTTATTGTGTTGCGATAGGCATCCGCCTTCTGCTTGGCTAGGTAGAGGGCTACGTCCGAGACAGGAAGCGTTTCGGGATAAAACTCTTCGAGACCGGGGATAACCTGTATCTCAAAATCAACATCCAATCCAGCAAGTAACTCTTTACGTCGGGGCGAGTTGCTTGCTAATTTTATTTTGTACAACTTTAAATTATCTAACATATACTATACTTTTGAGTGTAAGGAAATGAAACATTCTTTTGTAGCAGCGATATTACCAACCAAAGGCTTCGTCTGCCATCCAGTCTCCTTGCGCTTTCAGCGTTTGCTCAATTACATCGCGTGCAACACCTTCGCCACCACGTTTCAGTGAGATGTATTTAGCGACAGCTTTTATTTCGGGCGCAGCATCGGAGGGGGCAACCGGTAATCCTACACGCTGCATAATCTCGTAATCGGGGATGTCATCGCCAGCATACATAATCTCGTCGAGTGCAAGACCTGTTTTGGACAATAGATCTTCGAAATCTTTCATCTTAACAGCCGAACGCATATAGATATGCTCAATGCCCAAACGAGAGAAACGGATACGCACCGCTTCGGTATATCCACCCGTTATAATGGCAAGGATATACCCTTTCTTAACAGCTAGCTGCATGGCATACCCATCCTTGATATTCACCGTACGCATCGGATCGCCATCGGCAGAGAGCGAAAGTATATCGCCCGATAATACACCATCTACATCAAAAACAAAAGCCTTTATCTTTTTCAAATCATAATTGATACTACTCATCTGTTGGAGGTGTTTGTGCTAAGGCTTCGGCATGGATGCTTTCGCTCATTAGCTGATAAATATTTTTGAGCGTTGGATCGGTTAGCGATGCCAAGTGTGCTTCGATTACATTCTGGTCGTAACGGATGGCAGGTCCTGTTTGTGCCACGTGTGGAGGCATAGACTGTACCTTGTTCGCTGTTTCTTGTATCAGCGGAAGCAGTATATCAAACGATACCCCCTGTTCCTTCAGTAAATTTGCTGCCAATGCATAGCAGTGGTTTGTGAAGTTACATGCAAAAATAGCTGCCAAATGAAGTGCTTTACGCTTTTCGGAGGAGAGCATTTGTATGTTTGGGGTGATCGAATATGCAATATTCTTTAGCGCCTTTTCGTTCTCAGCGCTGTTTGCCTCTAAGAATAGCGGAATTTCGTTAAAGTCCACCGTACGTTGTTTGCTAAAAGTCTGCATCGGATACAGCACGCCATAACGATTTGTAAAAGGGGCAAAAACATCCATCGGAATGCTACCTGCCGTATGCACCCATAACCCATCATTGGGGGCAACCTGTGCAAGCACCTCTTTCAGCAAAGCATCTTTGAGTGCAAACACATACAAATCTGCGGTTGGGTCTAATTGACTGAGGTCGGTCGTGCTATCACAACCAACCTTTTTAGCCAATGCCTTCGCATTTGCTTCCGTATAACTATATACCTGTGCGATGTGCATCCCTTTTAGGTGCATCACCGTTGCTAGATGCGTTGCTAAATTCCCAGCTCCTATAAAAACTATATTCATTCGTTTGTTGGCGTTACATATTTTTCGGCATGGATCTTCTCCCATTGCAGATTCTCTTCGTTGAAAGGCTTTGACTTTTGTGCTTTGTATCCTACACCGACAATCGAAAGCACTTGCAGTTGATAGGGGATATCCAATAATCTACGTACATACTCATCTGCATCCGTATCATCTGGTGTAAGGCGATTGCGTATTTGCGCCCAGCAGCTACCCAAACCTAATGCTTCGGCTTGTAGTTGGATGTAGATCGAGGCGATCGAGGCATCTTCTACCCACACATCGCTAGACAATCCATCCGCAATCACTACGATAGCCAATGCTGCATCTGCCAAGAATCCTGCGCCTTGTGCTTTAGATACCGAAAGCTTTTGTAGCATCTCTTTATCCTCTACGACAACGAATTGCCAAGGCGTTTTACGTTTCGACGATGGGGCTAATAGTGCCGAACGTAACAGTAGTTCTACTGCGTCTGGCGTGAGCAGTTGGTCGGTAAACTTCCTGCAACTTCTTCTGTTTGTTATTAATTTAGTAAATGAGTTCATATGTTGAATATCTATTTTATACTTTTAAGATACAAATTTAGCAAATAGCGGCGTATATGGAAAGAAACATGCATAAAAACTGCTATATTTGTACCTTAAAAACTTTAAACAATGGACTTATTACAAACGATTATTATTGCAATTGTAGAGGGACTTACAGAATTCTTACCTGTATCTTCTACCGGTCACATGATTATTGCTCAAAATATGTTAGGTATTGAGAGTACTCCTTTTGTGAAGGCTTTCACTATCATCATACAATTTGGCGCTATCCTTTCGGTTGTGTTGCTTTATTGGAAACGCTTTTTTCATTTGAATGCATGCAAAATAATGGATAAGGAATTGATTGGAGACCGTACAGGTATGGATAAATGGAAAGTTGTATTGAAGCAGTTTTTATACAAATACGATTTCTACTGGAAGTTGTTTTTAGCATTTCTACCTGCTGCATTCTTCGGCTTACTATTGAGTGATTTGATCGATTCGCTTTTAGAAAATATTTGGGTTGTAGCCATTATGTTGGTTGTAGGTGGTGTTGTAATGCTATTTGTAGACAAATGGTTTAACAAGAAAGATAACCAAGCAGCTGTTACCAATAAAAGTGCTTTCCGCATTGGACTCTTTCAATGTATTGCGATGATTCCGGGTGTTTCTCGTTCGATGGCAACCATCGTAGGAGGTATGTCTCAAGGCTTAACACGCAAAGCGGCAGCAGAGTTCTCTTTCTTCTTAGCAGTTCCAACCATGTTTGCTGCAATGTCTTACAAGATGTTGAAGTTGTTTCTTGAACCTGATGGCATCAATCTTATCCTAGATAATTTAATGATCCTATTGGTTGGTAACGTAGTTGCATTTGTGGTTGCGCTATTGGCAATTAAGTTTTTCATTGCCTATGTAACTAAATACGGATTTAAAGCTTTTGGTTACTACCGTATTATTGTAGGGGGTGCTATTATCATCCTTTTGATGTTAGGTCATAATTTGGAGGTTGTATAATCGAATTTTATAATCAATATGCGTTATTTCAATACTTATCTAACAATGCAGGATATCCTTCTGCTAGATAAAAAAACTAAACTCCGCGCTACAAGCTTATATTATCCGACTCTTTATACTAGGAGGGATAACGCTTGTAGGGCGGAGTTTAATTATCAAAATGATACAACTATCAAATTGCTTAAATTTTACTTCTTGATAAAATCAGCAGGGAAGTTAGCCATTTGTTCAATTTTATTATCAGCTAGGTGAATCCATGTTTTGAATCCTTTTTCACCTTCTGTAAGTTCGATTACACGTGCGCCGTTGGTTAGGTTATTGTATACGGTATCGCCACCGGTGTAACGTCCGTAACAAAGTAAGATTCCTTTCCAGTATGCCGCATAATCATTGTCGTGATCGTGTCCAACAAATACACCCATCATATTGCCAGCCTGTTTCATGGCAGCAAACATACCGCTGTTTAGGGCAGGCGAGCACGCAGGTTCACGGCGATGTCCTATCAGCGTGCTGTTTTCGCTTGCTACCGCTTCGTGGTATTCGGGCAGCGGGATGTGGAAAAAGGCAAGTGCTGGGATTGTATCTCCGTTGTTGCGGCTTTTAATTTTTTCGCTCTCCTCTAAATACCAAGCTACTTGATCGGGTTTGATATAATCATATCCGCCTACGCCTTTTATCTTAGAGTAGGAGTGAGAGTCTAGGCAAAAGAGGGATGCAGCGTCATTCTTTGCATTGGCAGATTGGATGTTTAGGATATAATTACCCACGCCAGATAACCCTTTAACGTCTGATGTTACCGAATTGGGTACCGTTTGGAGTATCTTGTAGAGTGCTTCTCTGCTCAAACCCTGTTCGTCGTCGTGATTACCAAATGTCACAGCAATTGGGATATTGAGCGCTACGGCAGGGGCAAGCGCTGCACGCAATGCTGGTTCTGCTGGCTGCGAATAGATTATATCTCCTGTATATACTACCAAGTCTGGTTTCTCAGCTTTTAGCACCGCTGCGATGCGTTGGAGGGCAATATCCGATTTGGGATTGCCATGTTTAACATGTACATCGGTAAACTGAACGATCTTAAATTTCTTTTCTGCATTGAATTTCAATACAGGCTGTTTGGTTTCTGCGATAGATCCGTGAAGTGTAGCGAATAGGAGCAAGCCTATTGTGAGTGTGTTTCTTAAATTCATGGGGCAATTAAATAATTTAAAGTGGTATAATAGAACGTGTATATCCGAAAAAAAAGCAACTAAATACACACAGTTGGTATTTAGTTGCTTTTGTATATATATAATATGTAGATTTACTTACACATATTTTCTATGATTGTAATAAGCTCACCGCCTAAAGATTCTGCCTCGTCCATTGTGTGTGCCTCTGCGTAAATACGAACGATTGGTTCTGTATTTGATTTACGTAGGTGTACCCATTTCTCAGGAAAATCAATCTTTACGCCATCAATATCAGTGATATCGTACTGTGCAAATTGTATTTTTACTTGCTCTAAGATCGCATCTACATCAATTTCTGGTGTTAGTTGTACCTTTTGTTTCGAGATGAAGTAAGGAGGGTAGCTTGCGCGTAGCTCACTTGTTTTCATTCCTTTTTTAGCCAAGTGAGTTAAGAAAAGAGCGATACCTACTAAAGCATCACGTCCATAATGGCTCGCTGGATAGATTACTCCACCATTTCCTTCGCCACCGAATACGGCGTTTGTCTCTTTCATCTTCGTAACTACGTTCACTTCGCCTACAGCTGCTGCTTGATAGGTGCATCCATGTTGTTCTGTTACATCACGTAGTGCGCGGCTCGAACTAAGGTTCGAAACAGTGCTACCTGGTGTGTGAGACAATACATAGTCGCCAATAGCTACCAATGTATACTCTTCGCCAAACATCTCACCATTCTCACAAACAAGCGCCAAACGGTCTACATCTGGGTCTACTACGAAACCAACATCTGCCTTACCCGATTTCATTAAATCAGCAATACCTGTTAGGTGTTCTGGTAGTGGCTCTGGGTTGTGTGCAAATTCGCCAGTCGCATCACAATAAAGCTCGTGTACTTGATTTACACCAAGTTGCTTTAAAAGAGCTGGCAGTACAATACCTCCAACTGAGTTTACACAGTCAATCGCTACACTAAAGTTAGCCGCTTTGATTGCTTCAACGTCTACAAGTTCAAGATCGAGTACGCTTTGGATATGCTTTTGTTGGTACGAATCGTCTACAATTACTTTTCCAAGGCTATCTACATCAGCATATACGAATGCTTCAGCTTCGGCAATGCGTAAGATCTCATTTCCTTCGACAGCGTTTAAGAACTCGCCATCTTGGTTTAATAATTTAAGCGCATTCCACTGCTTAGGGTTGTGGCTAGCAGTAAGGATAATTCCTCCGCAAGCTTTTTCCATTGCAACGGCAATTTCTGTTGTTGGTGTAGAAGCCAAATCAATGTCTACTACATCAAAACCCATACCTGTAAGTGTGCCGATCACAACTTGTTTCACCATTGGCCCAGAGATACGTGCATCTCTACCTACTACAATTTTATTGCTTGTAGCTGTTGTAGTATTACGAATCAATGTAGCGTAGGCCGAAACAAATTTAACAATAGCGAGCGGACTTAGTCCGTCTTCCGGTGTTCCGCCAATGGTTCCGCGGATTCCTGAAATAGATTTAATTAAAGTCATAAGTTTATATAATATGTATGATTAGTTTATATTAGTCCCAGAATAGCTTTAAATCGCTAAAATAACGAGGCTCTCCAGCTGCTTGATCTGTAGAACTACCTCTTTTAAAAGGAACAATCAGCTTAACACGTCCTCCATTACCAACATATTTAAGCGCACTATTTACGCCTTCTCCAATATAGAACGATTCGATTGATTGTTGAGCAAAAGAATAAAAGTCTCCATAAGTGAATTGAGCAAGGTTTGCACCAGGGTTAGGTAGTGAGTTGTTTAAGGTATTAACCTCTGTAGTGTCTCTGATTAACCCTTTTGTAGCAAAGCGAGAGAATATTGCTGTTTTGTACTCTACAGCACGATCTTCTTTACTTCCTTTTTTGATAATATTCAAATATACTTTTGTGTCTAACTTTACAAATTGATTCGGTTCAAATACGCTGTCGGTAGGGAAATCACCTAATATTTCCACACGCTTACCCTCTATGTGCAAGGTGTCAAGGAATCGTTCGATTGCTTTCTCTTCATCGTCAAGCATTTCGGTGTATGTTTTCTGACTATCACTACACGACATTGAGAAAAGCACAGTACTAATCACTGCTAAGAAAAAAAATCCTTTTTTCATTTATAGTTGTTTCTATGATTAATTGCGCGGTATGTTACTACCGCGCAGTTATTTTGATTAATTAAGCGGGCAAAGATAGAATATTTTGATTAAATAAGTGGTAACGTGGGGTTAAATTCCGCTAAACCTTGCTCAAAAACAGCTATTGCCTCTTCTATTGTTCCATGAAATTCGCCACCCGAAGCATTTTTATGTCCACCACCGTTAAAATACTTTGCAGCAAACAAGTTGCAAGGGAAGTCTCCTACCGAGCGTAGCGATATCTTAATGTACTCTTTGTCTTGCTTTAAGAATACCGAAAATGCAATTCCTTCGATCGAAAGTGGCAGGTTTACGAACCCTTCGGTATCGCCTGTTTTGTATTGAAATTGATTGAGTTCGTCTAGCGATAGGGTGATTAAAGAGGCTTGTTTATCGGCATACGTCTTCATTTTCTCGTACACGATATAGCCCATTAAGCGCAAACGGCTTTCCGAATAGGTTTGGTTTACATGTCTGTATATGGCATCTTTATCAATTCCTTTCTTAATTAATTCGCCAATGATGGTGTATATCTCTGGTTTGTTCGAGTTGTAGGTGAATGCGCCTGTGTCTGTCATCATACCTGCATAGATACAGGTTGCAGCATCACGCGTGATAAGTTCATATTCGCCTAACTGGCAGATAAAGCGGAAGATAAGTTCGCTAGTGCTTGATATGCCAGGATGGGAGATCACGAGTTTGCAAAAGTCGCCCGGATCAAGGTGATGATCTATCAATACCTTCCGACCTGGTGCGCGCAACAGCGCAGGGGCTAACTTCTCTACACGCTTAGGAACATTAAAATCAAGACAGAAGATTACATCCGCCTCTTCGATTAATTGCTCTGCAAGCTCAGGTGTTTGTGCATGGATAATAATATCCTTCGTGTTCGGCATCCATTTCAAAAACGAAGGGAAATCTGTTGGAACAATCACGGAGATATTATCTTTACCATAAGCACTCAAAAAGTGATACAGCCCTAAAGAGGAACCAATTGCGTCTCCATCGGGAGAAACGTGCGAGATGATAACAAATTTATCACCCTTGTTAATGTATTGTTTTGCTTTCTGGATATGATCCTCTTGAATTACCTTTGTAATCATCTGATGTTTTATGTTTTAATTTTAAAGCCCAAAGGTAGCATAATAATATGTATGCCCCAAACAGTTCTATTAAATAAATAGTATGCCAAAGTAGATTGAAATATCTTTATGTTTCGTTATCTTTGCGAGCATTTGGATTAAAAAACAGAAGATGATAGATCAAGGAACGATAGATAGAATAATAGATGTAGCGCATATTGTGGATGTAGTCTCCGACTATGTAACGCTGCGTAAGCGCGGGGTTAACTTTGTGGGGCTTTGTCCGTTCCATACAGATAAAACACCCTCTTTCTATGTGTCGCCATCAAAGAATATATGTAAATGCTTTGCCTGTGGCGAGGGGGGGACGGCTGTTCACTTTATAATGAAGCACGAACAGCTCACTTATTTCGACGCCTTACGCTTCTTGGCAAAGAAATACAATATCGAGATACAAGAGCGCGAACTCTCCGACGACGAAAAGCGTATGCGAAGCGACCGCGAGAGTATGCTGATTGTAAATAGTTTCGCACAACAACACTTCTCTACCCAACTCCTCTCGCATGCCGAGGGGCGTAACGTAGGGCTTCGCTACTTTATTGAGCGTGGCTTTCGAGAAGATACGATTAAGAAATTCCAATTAGGCTATAGTCTCGACCAACGCGATGCACTCTCCAAAGCGGCACAAAGCGCGGGTTATCGCCGTGAGTTTTTAGAGAAAACAGGCTTGGTGATGGCGCGAGACGATGGCTCTGCCTACGACCGTTTTCGTGGACGTGTAATGTTTCCCATACACACCCTATCGGGTAAAGTAGTGGGCTTTGGTGGACGTGTACTTAAAAAGGACGAGAAAACAGCCAAGTACATGAACTCGCCCGAAAGCGAAATCTATCACAAGAGTAACGAGCTGTACGGTATCTATTTCGCCAAACAAACCATCGTAAAAGTAGATCGCTGCTATTTAGTAGAGGGGTATACCGATGTAATCTCTATGCACCAAGCAGGGGTAGAGAATGTGGTAGCCTCTTCGGGTACAGCCTTAACGATGGGTCAGATACGTCTGCTCCGCCGCTTTACGCCCAATATCACCATGATTTATGATGGTGACGCCGCAGGTATCAAAGCCGCTTTGCGTGGAATTGACCTGCTTTTAGAAGAGGGAATGAACATAAAAGTACTCCTTTTGCCCGATGGAGAAGACCCTGACTCGTTTGCCCGCAAGCAGAATGCCAGCGCCTTTATCCAATACATCGAACAGCACGAGACCGATTTTATACGCTTTAAAACAAAACTGCTGCTCGACGAAGCAGCGGGAGACCCAATCAAACGCTCGGCACTTATCATTGATATTGTGCGTAGTATTGCGATTATCCCCGATACCATTGTGCGCTCGGTGTATGTGCGCGAGTGTAGCTCGATGCTCGAGATAGACGAGAACGTGCTTTTTGCCGAGATCAAAAAGATTCAAGCGCAGAAGCAAGAGAAGCGCCCCACACCAGCCGGTCAAGGCGCCGCCCCAACGACACCACCTACACTGCCGCCCACAGGTTTTGAGCAGTATCCCATGCCCACGGACTACCCCGGATTAAACAACAACGTAAATCCGCCTACATCCACCGCACCCAATCGTGTGAACAATAGCG
>CAMQTD010000100.1 GCA_947036995.1 uncultured Parabacteroides sp. | reverse complement strand
CACTCTAACCATTCACGTAGGTGAAGGTGCGTTGTGTCGTAACGTTTCCCATTTACATAGGTATACAGCAAACCACGTTTCGCAAAATAAAGTTCCGTTGGCGAAGTTACTGAGTCTACACTGTCTTGCCCTGGTACGTAATTAAAGAATGGCTTATCGGTTGGGATAATTTTCTCTTTAATCTTTTGCGCATAGCGTGTCGAATTACTATCTGCTGTTATTGATAAGATATTAGAAACATCCATCGATGCATCGTGTCCCATAAATACTTTACCCCTACTAAGCGAACTTGCTTGTGTAGCACTGTAAAGCATGGTTAAGTTCTTCTCTGGAAACTCAAACGTTGTGTGCAATACATCAGGAACTGTACGTCCATCTTTGAAGAAGTAAACACCACCCGAAGAGGTAGCCGAATGCGGAACACCCACTTTCATAATCTGATTCACGGCATCAAACTCGTGTGTTAACAGATCGCCCGATAGTCCGGTACTATAATCCCACCAGCAACGCCATCTAAAGAAGCGCTCTAGGCTGAATTTATCTCGTTCGTCCGGACCGATATAACGCTCCAATCCGTTCGCTTTCATGTAACTCATATATTCGTCGATACGTGCAGGGTCTCCATTAAACTGTGCCCAATCAATCGTATCGGGCGAAGCGCCTTCGATCAAATTGTACACCCATGCACCATTAGGCGAATTTCGGTTCGTACATACTTCGATTAAGTTTACAGGTCCGAGGAGTCCTTTCTCTACAATTTCGGCGGCTTTTTGGTAACAGTCGGTCTGTCTGCCTTGATGTCCAAGCTGAAAAACAATGCCTGATTCACGCACTGCTTCGCGCACAAGGTAAGTTTCTGGCACTGTCCAAGAGAGCGGTTTCTCGCAATATACATGCTTTCCGGCACGCGCTGCTTCTAAACTCATGGTACTATGCCAATGGTCTGGTGTTGCAATGATAACAGCATCAATATCTGGAGAGGCTAACATCTCTTTGTAAGTACGGTAGCGTTTCGGTGCAGTACCAAACTTACCATCGCTACCCTCTTTGTTTACATTCGAACAGGTAAGCTGCGCACTCTCTGCATATACATCAAAAATATCACATACACCATTGATTACAATATTCAAATTTTCTTGTTCGAGGTATTGCTGGTAGCGTGTATCTTTTTTATTCTTTTTACTGGCAGCTTTCATGTTGTCAATCCAAGCAGGCTCGGCATAGCCGATTGCACGCATCAACTGCTTACCACGGATACCAAAACCAATAATACCTAAGCGAATTTGCTTGCCATCTTTTTGAGGTTCTAAATAAACAGCGCCTCCTTTATTGAGTTTAAAAACGTCCGAGATATTACGATCTACTAATGCTTCTTTCTTTTTTTCGTAAACACCATATGCCAAAGCACCCAACACCGGAACGGTAGCCAAGGCTTTTAGTACATCGCGTCTGCCGATCGATTCGGGTTTGTCGTGCTCCTTTTGAGCAACTTTATCGTTCAGATTATCCTTATTATCCATAGTGTATTAAATCAATTTTATTTTACGTAATGATGGGAACCACTTGATTAAGATGCGATCGATCCCGATCACATGCGAAGTTGGAAAGCAAAGCAATACGCCTAATGCAACAAGTTCAATCATATTCTTATCAATCCAAAGATACGATCCCTCAAAAGGCATCATATAGTTTGCGCCAATAAACGAAGGGTGTGATAGCGTGTAAAGTGATAAAAGGATAATCCCTCCTACCGAAGCCAAGCGAGCAAAGCAGCCCAAAATCAATCCTAAGCCAATCAATGCTAATGCCCATTCGTTGCAAAAATTAATAACTGCCATCAACTCTGTTTGTTCGGCTAGCGTGGTAAACAGTGAGGATGCAAAACCTTTCGAATCCATCAAATAGGGTAATGAGGTCCATTTAGGGTTTAAAATCTTAATTGCACCCTCGTAAAGAAAGTGCCAACCAATAAAAACACGAAGCACAAGTAGCCAAGAAAACTGTGCTTTCGTGTAGTATGAATTTTCATTCTTCATATAAATAATGTGTTTTTTAGGTATTAAATTACCTCTTAAATAATTGTGTTACGCAAATTTAAACTAAAATATTGGATAAATTAAAATATAATCGCCCGAAATTATTATTTGTTCTCATAAAAATAATACGTCGAATCGTCTTCTTGTACAATCCGATCAAGTGGATAAGCTACTGAAGGGGCTACAACTCCTGCTCCTATTATCTTTGTAGATCGCTCAACTCTTACCTCATTTACGCCTATTTCTAAAAACGCATTTAACAATAAGGCACCCCCCTCTACCATGAGTGTATGCAGGTTTTTACGATATAAAACAGCCTTGACCTGTTCAATGATGGGATCGGTTTCGTTTAATTGTATAAATTCAACATTGGGATGTGTAGCATGCGGCACTGTGGTGAATATAAGTGTAGGTGCAGCCCCATTATATAAAGGAGAGGTTTGGGGGATAGAGAGGTTGCGGTCTACCAATATGCGCGTTGGGTTTTTGCCTTCCCAATGGCGTGTAGTAAGCGATGGACAGTCTAACCGTGCGGTGCGACGCCCCACCATAATGGCATCTACCTCCGCACGTAGCTTATGTACCCTGCGACGAGTTACTGCTGTTGATAGCTGTACAGGTGGCACATCCGAAGTATCTCTGTGTTTATCTATAAAACCATCGGCACTCTCTGCCCATTTAAGGATAACAAAGGGCTGTTTCTGGGTATGAAACCAAAAGAATCGTTTATTCAACACTTGCGCTTCCTGCTCCAAGATACCTACAATAACCTCAACGCCTGCTTCGCGCAGCATCTTCACGCCTCGCCCCGATACTTCGGGAAAAGGATCGAGCGTGGCGATTACAACTTTTGGTATTTTATGCTCTATAATTAAAAGCGAACAAGGGGGCGTTTTACCATAATGCGAACAAGGCTCTAAACTTACATAAATGGTAGCCGCAGCCAAGAGTGATTTATCTTTTACGGATGCAACGGCATTAACTTCGGCATGCGCCTCGCCACATTTGCGGTGATACCCCTCGCCTATAATCTTGTGATTGTGTACGATAACAGCGCCAACCATTGGATTGGGCGAAACATTACCTTCGCCACAACGTGCCAACTGAATGCAGCGTGCCATGTATTTCTCCGCCTCGGCCTGCTCTATAATTTGTTTCTTAATCATTTGATATGTACTTTTGTGCAAAACAAAAGGATATGACAGATACCATTCACTACATAGAACAATCGTTGCAAGGCATTTTCCCGACAAGCGAAATCCGTTGCTTTATTCGCATATTAATGGAACAGGTCTGTAACATAGCCCCTCATCAGCTATTGATAGACAAAGATAAACAATTATCTGACTCTCAAAAAGAGAAGCTTTACCAAATAACCGAAAGGCTTAAACAAGCCGAACCAATTCAGTATATTTTGGAGAAAAGCGATTTCTATGGGCTGGAGTTTAAGGTAAATAAAAATGTACTCATCCCTCGTCCCGAAACCGAAGAGCTAGTGGAGCATATTGTCAAATATGTAAAAAGCAATAAAGCGGATGCGGACAAATTAAATATACTCGATATTGGAACAGGTAGCGGTTGCATAGCTATTACGCTAGCCTCGGAGCTTCCACAAGCAAAGGTTACAGCTGTAGACATCTCTGAAGAGGCACTACACGTAGCACAAACCAATGCGCAAAGTAATCAAGTAAACATTACATTCAAAAAGGTAGATATACTATCGAACGAGGCATACGCTAGCATACCCGAGGCGTACGATGTTATTGTAAGTAATCCGCCCTATATTATGGAGAAAGAGAAAGAGGCGATGCACAGCAATGTATTAACGCACGAACCTCACTTGGCGCTGTTTGTTCCCGATCACGATCCGCTGCGTTTCTACAAAGCAATTGCTCGCTTGGCAAAAGAGAAATTAAATAAAGGTGGCAAACTTTATTTTGAAATCAATGCACAGTGTGGCAACGAAACAGTGGCAATGCTACAAGAAGAAGGATTTGAAAACGTACAACTCCTGCAAGACATTTTTGGTAAAAACCGTATAACAGAAGCTACAAAATGAAACAGTTAACAGAAGCCGAAGCGCTTCATCAAGCAGCAGCATACTGCTCGATGTCGGAGCATTGCATCCAAGAAGTTCTAAAAAAGATCACGTGCGATTCGATATCTGCCGAAGCACAAGCACGCATTATCGAATACCTTATAAAAGAAAATTTCATTAACGAAACCCGTTACGCCCAAAGCTTTGTAAACGACAAACTGCGCTTCAACAAATGGGGGCGCATTAAGATTGGTTACGAACTGAGCCGCAAAGGCATTGATAGTGAAACTAAAAAAATAGCCTTAGCAGGTATCAAACCAGCGGTATACACCGAAGTACTATGCACCGTACTGAAAAGTAAAATAAGAACGACAAACAGCAAAGACAACCGCGACCTCTATACCAAACTCCTCCGCTATGCTGCCGGAAAGGGTTTTAGCTTTGACGAAACAAACGATTGCATAAAAATGATCCTCAATGAAACAGATTTCGAAGCAGAAGATTATTCAGCTATGGAATAGCTTTATTCATCTCTTCTACCCAAACAACTGCATACTCTGTACAGAGCCGTTGATTGCGGGAGAAAAGCATCTTTGTATCCACTGTTTGCATAAACTACCACAGACCAACGAGGCAGATTTAACATGCGGACAAACCGCACAGCTCTTTTACGGCAAGATCCCTTTTAGGTATGCCACATCCTTTTTATTCTTTAAAAAGGAGAGCGATGTGCAAAATCTAATACATGCGTTCAAATATAAAGGGAATAAGCAGCTAGCCTATTACCTGGGGCGCATGGCTGCAACTAAATTATTAAAACATGCAGCATTAGACACCATCGATTATATTGTTCCTGTTCCTTTACATAAAAAGCGATTGAGCGAAAGAGGGTACAATCAAGCCGAATGGATTGCCAAAGGCGTAGCTTCTGTTTTAAATAAACCGATAGACACCACCACCCTAATCCGGTGTAAACATACCGAATCGCAAACAAAAAAGAATGCTTCGGATCGGTGGCAAAATGTCCAAAATATCTTCGCAATCACCCATGCACAACATTTTAATCAGAAACATATCTTAATCATAGACGATGTTATTACCACTGGCGCAACCATTGAAGTAGCCGCTCAAACCATCTTAAAAGAGGCATCTGCAGAAATAAGTCTGTTTTCTATCGCCCTTGCACAAAGATAAACAGAAAATAATACGCTTAACATACCAATATGTCACTTACATTATATACTTTTGTAGTTGAAATTAACTATATATGGAGAGTATGAAGACACTAGAAAGTTTAGTTGCGGAGAAATTATTAAAGATTAAAGCTGTTAAATTACAACCTGCAAACCCATTTACTTGGGCATCGGGCTGGAAATCACCAATTTATTGCGATAACAGAAAGACTCTTTCTTATCCAATTGTTCGTAGCTTTATCAAAGTTGAATTAGCGCGTGTTATTCTTGAAAAATATCAAGATGTAGATGCGATTGCAGGTGTAGCTACTGGTGCTATTGCTCAAGGAGCTTTAGTTGCAGATTTGCTAGGCATACCTTTTGTTTACATTCGTGCAACTCCGAAAGATCACGGACTAGAGAACCTTATCGAAGGTGAACTTAAGCCAGGATCGAAAGTTGTTGTTATCGAAGATTTAGTTTCTACTGGAGGTAGTAGCTTGAAAGCTGTTGAAGCTGTACGTAAATTTGGTTGCGAAGTGCTTGGAATGGTTGCCATCTTTACACATGGTTTCCCTTTAGCAACAAAGCAATTCGAAGATGCTAATGTAGAATTAACTACATTGAGTAACTACGATGCCGTTATTGAACATGCCAGCCGTACAAATTACATTGACGAATCTGAAATTGCTACACTACAAGAGTGGCGTAAAGATCCTGCTAATTGGAATCCTAAGGCTTAATCGACTAACAAGTACAACATGGCAGAATTTGTAAGCGAGATTAAAACAATCCCGTTTAACGCAGACCGCATCTACCCGATGCTGTCTGATTTGAATAATCTGGAAAGCGTGAAAGCACGCATTCCTCAAGATAAAATAAAAGATTTCGAGTTCGACAGCAATTCATGTAGTTTTGCTGTCGATCCCGTTGGTAAGTTAACATTTGAGATTATAGAACGCGAACCGAATAAAACAATTAAGTTCTCTACATCAAACTCTCCAATTCCATTAATGATATGGGTTCAATTGAAAGAGGTTGCTCCAGGAGATACGAAGCTGAAAATAACGGCAAAAGCGGACTTAAATCCATTTATCAAACCAATGGTTTCTAAACCTTTGCAAGATGCAATAGAAAAGATAGCTACCATTATTGCATCGTTGCCCTATTAAAACAAATTGTATGGCACAAAAACTTTGGGAAAAGAATGTTCAAGTAGATGCACAGGTAGAGAAATTTACCGTAGGGCAAGATAGAGAAATGGACCTATACCTCGCAAAATACGATGTATTAGGCTCAATGGCTCACACTACAATGCTTGAAAGCATTGGTCTACTAACAGCAGACGAACTAGCAGTACTGCTCGACGAAATGAAAAGCATCTACGCCATAGCAGACCGTGGAGCGTTTGTTATCGAAGAGGGTGTAGAAGATGTTCATTCGCAAGTAGAACTAATGCTAACACGTAAACTTGGCGATACAGGAAAGAAAATCCATAGCGGACGATCAAGAAACGACCAAGTATTACTCGATTTAAAACTCTATACCCGTGCAGAGATTCAAGAAATTGTATCTGAGGTATCAACTCTTTTTGATACATTAATTGCACAAAGCAATCGTTATAAAGATGTATTGCTTCCAGGATATACGCATTTACAAGTTGCAATGCCTTCTTCTTTTGGTTTATGGTTTGGAGCCTATGCCGAAAGCTTAGTCGACGATTTGCAACTCCTACAAGCTGCATATAAGATATGTAATCGCAATCCGCTAGGATCTGCGGCAGGATATGGCTCTTCATTCCCCTTAGACAGACAGCAAACAACAGACTTATTGGGATTCGATTCGATGAACTATAATGTGGTGTATGCTCAAATGGGACGAGGTAAAATGGAGCGTACCGTAGCTTTTGCCCTTGCTGGTATTGCTGCAACACTCTCTAAGTTGGCGTTCGATGCCTGTATGTTTAACAGCCAAAACTTTGGGTTTATCAAGCTACCAGATCAATTTACGACAGGTTCGAGCATTATGCCTCACAAAAAGAACCCGGATGTATTTGAACTTACGCGTGCTAAATGCAATAAGATACAAGCCCTGCCTCAGCAAATCATGATGATTGCAAACAATCTTCCATCTGGATATTTTAGAGATCTACAACTTATTAAAGAGGTGTTTCTCCCTGCTTTCGACGAATTAAAAGATTGCCTAAACATGGTTAATCTAATGATGAGTCAGGTAAAAATAAATGAACAGATCTTGGATGATGATAAATACAAACTTCTTTTCAGTGTAGAAGAGGTCAATCGACTGGTTTTAGAGGGCATACCTTTTAGGGATGCATACAAACAGGTCGGATTAGCCATTGAAGCGGGCAATTTTACCCCCAACAAAGCGGTTAATCACACACACCAAGGCAGCATTGGTTGTCTTTGTAACGAGCAGATCGTTTTACTAAAACAACACATGATAGATAATTTCTCTTTCGAATCGGTTAATACCGCTGAAAGAGCATTACTTAAATAATTACAGAAAAGAGGGATATCAGCACATAAGCTGGCATACCTCTTTTTTTTGCATACAACCTTATTTTTGCAATTATAAATCCCCCCAATCATGACTTATACCCCCCATTCAAATCGGTATAACAACGGTATGCAATATGCTCGTTGTGGAAACAGTGGCGTACTAATCCCACGTATCTCTTTAGGTTTATGGCACAATTTTGGCGATGTAGACGATTTTAGCGAATCAGAACGCATTATTTGTTATGCATTCGACCATGGCATCACCCATTTTGATATAGCGAACAACTATGGTCCTCCTCCTGGCACTGCAGAAATTAATTTTGGCAAGATACTAAACACTCAATTAAGTGGGTATAGGGATGAGCTTTTTATCTCCTCAAAGGCTGGCTACACGATGTGGCAAGGTCCGTACGGAGATCATGGATCGCGCAAATATATGATGGCTAGTATCGACCAAAGCCTTAAACGAACAGGGCTTGCTTACTTTGATCTGTTTTACAGTCATCGATACGACCCCAACACACCGCTCGAAGAGACGATGCAAGCCTTAGTTGATATGGTTAAACAAGGAAAGGCGCTTTATGTAGGCATCTCAAATTATCCTGCCGAAGTGGCGGTGCGTGCATATGCCTATTTAGCGGCAAACCAAACGCCCTGCTTGCTGCATCAGTGCAAATATAGTATGTTGGTTCGAAACGTAGAAGAAGGCAATATAAACGCATGCGAAAAGAGTGGTGTTGGGTTGATTGCATTCTCTTCGCTCGCACAAGGATTGCTAACAAATAAATACCTGCACGAAATTCCTCAAAATTCGCGCGCAGCAAAAGCAACTGGATTTTTACAAAAAGAACAAATTACAGCAGAAGTGCTGCAAAAAATTGAGCAACTCAATAAACTTGCTGCACTGCGTAATCAATCTTTAGCACAAATGGCATTGGCTTGGGTACTCAGAGAAAAAACAATTAGCTCAGTTATTGTTGGAGCAAGCGCAGTTTCTCAACTTCAAAATAATATTGCTACACTTAACAACCTAGACTTTTCACCGACCGAATTGGCACAAATTGAGCGAATTTTAGGGTAAAAGGGCTCTTTTTACAAGAAAAATGAAAAAAATCACCTTTTTTCTTCATTTTTCTTGTAAAAAGCTTGCAGATACAAAATAAAAGCCTACCTTTGCAATGCATTAGGAAATAAGGCACACGCCAAACAAACTAAAGCAACACATAATGAAAGCATAATGCGAAAGTAGCTCAGTTGGTAGAGCATAACCTTGCCAAGGTTAGGGTCGCGAGTTCGAGTCTCGTCTTTCGCTCCAGGATGCCCGGATGGTGGAATGGTAGACACGAAGGACTTAAAATCCTTTGACTTTACGGTTGTGGGGGTTCAAGTCCCCCTCCGGGTACATTTTAAGAGCTAATTACTTTATAAGTAGTTAGCTCTTTTTTTGTGCGCAAAAATCAGCGCTCTTATCAATGGTTTTACGGGATCACTAATAAAAGTATAAACATTCCACTTCAAGGTTTAATTAATACCCCTATAGTTAAGCCACACGACAACGTAATCGTTTCACACGCTAACGGGTTGCCCATAGCATGCAACACTGGCAGCAAAGCTCCTACACCTATACTTGAACCTGTTTTTACAGCTCCTCCAATAGCTTGCACATACCGCATAGAAAAACGCACCCAAAAGCCGTGATGTTTTTACCCAACGCCTGCAATGTTTCAGGGTAAAAAGTGCGAACTTTATGGGCTGAAACATTGCAGGCGTTG
>CAMQTD010000099.1 GCA_947036995.1 uncultured Parabacteroides sp. | reverse complement strand
TCTCTTCTTCTTTCTGTGTTAATTTCATCTTCTTTTTTATTTCGATTTGTATATGGAACAAATGTAATCATTATTTCCATATACACAACTGAATATAATAGTTTTTGAACTAGATATGATAGTTTATTCGTTATAATGGTTAGTTTCAATGCTATTAGTCTGAAACTAATAAGCATCTGCATTCAAAACAATCCTTTAGAAAAAGGTGTCTGCACATTCACTTTATATCGAAAGAGTTATAGCGGAGATTACAATATACGACTCTTATTCTTCAAGGGTTGGGTCTATTTTAATGTATACCCTAGAACAAATACGTGCTTTTGTGCTTGCTTTTTATCCTTTCGACCTTGGTCGTACGATCAGATGACCATGGTCATACGATCATACAACCTGGGTCATCTGATCGTACAACCAAGGTTGTAAGATTAATATAAAGTACGCTGATACTAAAAAGTATCGCATAAAAAGCATTAATATAGGGATCTTTTAATAATGCAATGCTGATAGTTGCTCTAAACAAACGTATATAACTGTCTGTCAACGCCTGAAAAAAACTTAATTAAAACGTAACCCATTCCCTCTAATATAGTTTGCATACCTCAATAATATTGCCGAATATTGCACCCTTATTGTGTATTACATCAATGTAAATAATCTTTTTACGCATACTTATGAATGTTACTCGTCTATTAAAATGGTCTCTGTTACTATTTACTACGGCTTTGCTTGCGCCAAACTTGGTTGCCAATAATCCTGACAAGGTTAGTTTAAAAATGAATGGTAGACTCTTTATTGATGGTGGGTTCTATATGAACTCTCCCGCTACGTTGACCAACAAAACGCACCTTGCTGATGTTCGTTTAGGCGCTAAATTGAAGTATCAAAACTGGTACACGAAGGTAGATATTGGGTTTGCAAACAAGAAGGTGAGTCTGAAAGATGCCTTTATACAATACAATATAAAGAACAACTACCTTAGAGGGGGCTATATGTTGGGATTCTTTTCGCTCGACCAATCTGCTAGTTCAAACGATTACATCTTCAATACAGGATCGCCAATTGCCGAAACGTTCTACCCCGGACGCCATACAGGGCTTTCGTATACCTACTCGACAAATGCACTCTACGCCTCAACAGGTGCTTTCTTGGGTAATGAATTGGTTACAGATACGCAAACCGAAGCAGGTTACAGCTATACCGCACGTGCCGTATGGAGACCACATCACACCATAGGGGATATCATCCATATTGGGGGTGGGTTTCAATACAAAGTTCCAGATAAAAACATAGAAACAGGCTTGCGTCCGTTTGAATTGGTAAACAAAGGAGGTACTTATATACCTGCACCTGCATTAAACAGCATTGCGTTTGCCAACACCAAACATCAAACACAAGCCAACATCGAATGCCTAATCCAGCAGAACAGATGGTTTGTACAGGGCGAATATCTATGGATGAATATACAACAAGAGGCAATAAAGTCGGCATACCTCGCCCAAGGTGGATACATTCAAGGCGGATACCTGCTTAAAGGTACAACCTATGGATATGATATGTTAGATGCATTGGCTGTAAAACCGATATCGCCCAACTCCATACTCCTCGCTTGCCGATTTAATTACACCAATCTAAACAGCGATAAGACTAAACAATATGGTGGAGATCAGAAAGATATAACCCTAGGGGTTAATTACTATTTTAACCGTTATCTCTCCTCTCGCCTCAACTATTCGCACCTCTGGTTAGACGAGCATTCGCTGTTCGGAAAGTGTCAAATCAACCAAATACAGATCCGGTTACAGGCACAGTTTTAGGGAGTATATCTGCATAAATAGCCAACTATCATACGTTAAGACGTGGTTTTTTATTAACTTTGTGTTTTCAGACAACAGTGTCTTCTTTCATCACAAAACAAAATAATGAAAACTATGCGTCCTATTGAACTTCTATCACCTGCCAAAGATCTAGCTTGTGGTATTGAGGCTATTAATCACGGTGCCGATGCCGTCTATATCGGATCGCCAAAATTTGGTGCGCGTTCCGCAGCAGGCAATACGATAGAGGATATTAAAACATTGTGCGCATATGCACACCGCTTTCGTGTAAAAATATATGTAGCACTTAATACGATACTTACCGACGAGGAACTTCCAGAGGCAGAAAAACTTATCTGGGAACTATACGAGGCAGGTGTAGATGCACTCATCGTACAAGATATGGGTATCACGCAACTCAACCTACCTGATATTGCCCTACATGCAAGTACGCAGACCGACAACAGAACGGCAGCACGTGTACGCTTTCTTGAAGAGTCGGGCTTTACACAAGTAGTATTAGCGAGAGAGCTAGCGCTTAACGAAATCCGCGCCATCAAAGAGGAGACAACCGTTCCGTTAGAAGCATTCGTACACGGCTCGCTATGCGTAAGTTACAGCGGACAGTGTTACCTAAGTGCTGCCCTAAGTGGACGAAGTGCCAACCGTGGCGAATGTGCGCAATACTGCCGCCTACCCTACACCATGTTAGATTCCGAAGGGGCGCAGGTTACAAAGTCTCGCCACTTACTTTCGCTTAAAGATATGAATCGCTCTGAGCATTTGACCGCCATGTTAGAGGCTGGAATCTCTTCGCTCAAGATAGAGGGACGTCTTAAAGATAGCTCGTACGTTAAAAACGTTACCGCCTATTACCGCAAGAAGCTAGATGCAATCATCAAAAAATATCCCGAACGCTATACACGTGCATCATCTGGTGTTACTACATTTACGTTCGAACCGGATTTAAGCAAAAGCTTCAACCGTGGATTTACCGATTATTATTTAAGAGAACGCAACGCAGAAGTTTCAGACTTTACTACGCCTAAATCTATTGGCGAGAAAGTAGGTACTGTAAAAGAGATTAAAGGAAATTCGTTTACCGTAGCAGGGTTTAAGCAGTTGAACAATGGTGATGGTCTTGCTTTCTTTAACGAAAGTGGCGTACTCGAAGGTTTCAGAGTAAATAAAGTGGACGAGAATAGAGTTTTCCCTCTCGAAATGCCTGCCGTTAAACCTAAAACAGTCCTTTACAGAAACTATGACCATGAGTTCGAAAAGGTACTCGCGCACGACACTTCGGAACGTAAAATCGCTGTAACCATGCATCTAACAGATTCGGAAACAGGATTCTCTTTAGTGGTAAAAGACGAAGAAAATAACGTAATAACACTCGATCGCCCATTCGACAAAGAGTTAGCCAAGCGCGACCAAGAGGAGAATATGCGTACACAGCTTGCTAAACTCGGCGGTACTGCCTTTGCAGCACAAACCGTAACCATCGCGATGGAGCAAAACTGGTTTATGCCCTCTTCTGTTTTGGCAGATATGCGCCGACAGGCTATTGAGCAGTTAGAGCAACTACGCTGCACAACATACAAGCGCGAAGCGAAAGGAACTGCAACACCGAATCTCTCTGCTCCACTAAATACAGAACTTACCTATTTAGGGAACGTCTACAATGCTAAAGCAAAACAGTTCTATGCACAGCGTGGTGTTACCCAAATTGCACCTGCTTTTGAAGTAGAATCAATCAAAGATGTCCCGTTGATGTTTACGAAACATTGCCTACGTTACAGCATGGGTTGGTGTCCGACCTATCAAACAGAGAAGTCTCCATACAAAGAGCCTTTCTTCTTGATGTATAAAGATACACGCATCCGTTTACAGTTTGACTGTAAGAATTGCCAAATGCTTTTGTTTTACGACAAACAAGTAAAAGAGTAGTGATGAAAGAATCTGTACGCGTATTACGTTTCGCCATCGTAGGCACAATGAATGCCTTAATTACGGCTGCTGTTATTGGTATTTGTATGCATCTATTGGATGTAAACTATTTGATGAGCAATATCGCAGCTTATACACTTGCCCAAATAAATAATTTCTTTTGGAGCAAGCATTGGGTGTTTGACTCTGCTGGCAAAAGTTATACGCGTGAGGTCTCTTTCTTCTTAATTGCTTTTGGCTTTGCGTATCTTGCTCAGTTCTTGCTGCTGCTCTTATTGGTAGAGGGGTGCGGGATGAATAAGTATTTAGCGCAATTCTTAGGACTTTTTGTTTATGGATTGGTTAACTTTCTCATGAACAGAACTGTTACCTTTCGTAGTAGTAATCATACACAATAAAATAAATGAAAAAGATATTCAGTTTTAAAGTTCCGCTCTACTTGCAAATTATGCTTGGTATGTTTGTAGGTATTCTGGTCGGGGTGATTGCTTTGCAAATAGATGGTGCCTCCTTTATTAATAGTTGGGTTAGACCTTGGGGCGGAATATTTATCCGACTGCTGCAACTAATCGCTGTTCCTTTAGTTTTCTTCTCACTGGTTAAGGGGGTTTTAAATCTAAAGGATATCAAACGGTTCTCTAAGATTGGACTAAAAACAATCGGTATCTATTTTGTTACCACCTTTATAGCCGTTGGGTTGGGTGTTACCATGGGATTAGTTGTAAAGCCTGGAAACCTTTTCAACACCGAACAAGCTGCAACTATGCAACAAGAGTACCTCGCTGTAGTTGCCGAGAAAGAGGCACAGGCAGATGATGTAGTCAATAAAGGTCCGCTACACTTTCTGAACGATATTATTCCAGATAATTTTATTGCCGCAGCTAGTGATAACAAGAATATGCTGCAAGTTATCTTCTTTGCTGTGCTGTTTGGTATCAGTGCCCTTTCGATCGGAAGTGATCGGATTACATCTGTCGTAGAACTGTTCGATTCCATCTATGATATTATTCTCAAAATGGTAGATTATATCATTCTGTTTGCCCCCTACGGCGTGGCTGCACTGATGGCAGGGTTAATAATTGACTTCTCGGGCGATATAAGTATGTTTACGGCACTTGCAGTGTATGTGCTTACGGTTGTGAGTAGTATGTTTATCTTGATGTTTGTTTTCTATCCGTTGTTGATTAAGTTCTTTACAAGAATAAGTCCTCGAAAATTTATCAAAGCAATATATCCTGTCCAACTGCTTGGCTTTACAACCAGTTCGAGCGCTGCAACACTCCCTTTTACAATTGAGGTAACCGAAAAGGAACTAGGCGTATCTAACGAGGTAGCATCATTTGTTCTTCCCGTAGGTACAACCATTAATATGGATGGTACAAGTTGTTACCAAGCAATTGCGGTTGTGTTTATTGCACAAGTTGTAGGTATTGATTTATCGCTCACCCAACTTATTACCATTGTGGCGATGACTATTATCTCGTCTATCGGAACACCTGCAATACCAGGAGGTAGCTATGTTATATTAACGATGGTGCTCTCTTCTATTGGTATACCTGCCGAAGGGTTAGCGCTTATATTGGGTGTAGACCGCCCTTTGGATATGCTTCGAACCTCTGTTAATGTTACAGGAGATGCAACAGTTGCTGCAATCGTGGAACATAAATATGTTAATTAAATACAATATATTAAACACTTTCGACTCTGAGCTGTTTTATTAGTACAAGTCGATTGAAAAGATAAAAATCAACTAATTGTTAAATTATGACAAACATTACATTACAAGGAAACAAAATAGGACTTAACGGTGTTTTACCAGTAGTTGGAACAGTGGCTCCAGCTTTTAAAGCAGTCAAAGCAGATCTTTCAGAGTTCTCTTTGAGTGAGTTAAAAGGAAAACGAATTGTTTTAAATGTATTTCCAAGTTTAGACACCGCTGTGTGTGCAAACTCTGTTCGTAAATTTAATAAAGATGTAGCATCGCATCCCAATACGGTTGTGTTATGCATTTCAAAAGATTTGCCATTTGCACACGAACGTTTTTGTAGCACCGAAGGACTTAAAGATGTGGTAACACTCTCGACCTTCCGCTGCGATTGCTTTGAGAAAGCGTATGGTTTACTGATAACAGACGGTCCATTGAGAGGATTACTCGCAAGAGCCGTAATTATAATAGACGAAAACGGAACAATTGTTTACGAAGAATTAGTTCCAGAAATCGTTCAAGAGCCAAATTATGAAGCTGTGATAGCTTCACTTAAATGATATTGTAGATTATTGTTTTTCATTGGTTAAAGTTAAGGGTTAGTGTTGAAGGCCGTTGGATGTGAATCCCGCGGTCTTTTTTTGTGTACAATTCAATTATTATCATTACTTTTGAAGGATTAAATAAAAACATTCAATGAAACAAGAGCTTTTACCAGAAGAGTTTATCCAACAAGCTCAAAGCGGAGTTATTATAGATGTGCGTACACCTGCCGAATATGCACAGGGACACATTGTTGGAGCACTTAATCTCCCACTTTTCTCAGACGAAGAGCGTGTTGTAGTAGGCACACTCTATGTTAAACAAGGAAAAGATATTGCCGTAGAGAAGGGGTTAGGATTTGTTGGCCCGAAGATGGCTAACTTTGTTCGCACTGCCCGCAAGATGGCTGCAGGTAAAACAATCTATATTCATTGCTGGCGTGGTGGTATGCGTAGTGGTAGCATGGCGTGGTTATTACGTACTGCCGGACTTCCTGTTGTGTTATTAATTGGAGGATACAAGGCATACCGCAACTCCTTCCTTGAAATGTTGGCACAACCGTTAGAGCTTAAAATAATTGGTGGACCTACGGGTTGTGGTAAAACCGACATCCTAAAAGCCTTAATTGAGTTAGACGAACAGGTGTTAGACATCGAAGGCTTAGCGCATCACAAAGGTTCTGCTTTTGGTGCTTTAGGACAGTTAGAACAACCTACAACGGAACAATTCATCAATAACATACACCATACATTCCGCTCGTTCGACCTTTCAAAACCTATTTGGTGCGAAGGTGAAAGCTTCTCTACAGGAAAAGTATCTATGCCTCAACAACTTTTTGATCTGATGCAAAAGGCAAACTTCGTATACCTAACCATTCCTACAGCTTGCCGTATTGAACGCATACTGAAAGAGTATGGCGAATTTCCAATCCCTTCGTTGATCGATGCTTTCAAACGCATTGAACGCAGACTTGGTTGCGACAAAACAAAATTAGGCATTGAGTATCTAAATGATGGGAATGTTTCTGCTGCAATTGAAATTGCATTGAAGTATTATGATAAAGGGTATGGCAAATCGTACAGTGAGCGTTGGAATATTACACACATACTCTCTGCCGAAAGCGACAATCCAATGGAAACAGCAACCGACATTATCGAATTAATGAAAGATAAAAAATAAACAGATACAGATGAAACAGATAAATACCAGTGGGAAACTTTGTCCTGCTCCACTTATATTAACGAAAAAAGGAATCTTAGATGCCAATGCTGGCGAAGAGATCGAAATTATCGTTGACAACGAAACAGCTTTTACAAACTTAATCAGTTACTTAGAAGAGCTAAAGATTACAGCTACACATACCGTGCAAGCTGGAATATTTACCCTTAAAATAACTAAGCCTGCTGAGGTTGATGAAACGGTAGACGAGGTAGCTTACTGTTCTACAAGTAAAGCTTCGGACTATGTAGTCGCAATCAAATCTGATAAAATGGGCAGCGGCGATGATGCATTGGGAACTATTCTTTTGCGCGCTTTTATCAATGCGTTGCAAGAGGTAGAAACATTACCGACAACCATCATTCTATATAATAGTGGTGTAAATATTGCATTGAAAGGATGCGATACGGCAGAATCGTTAAAAGTACTCGAAGACCGTGGCGTTACAATTCTCTCATGTGGTGCTTGCCTCGACTTCTACGAAGTGAAAGAGCAGCTAGCGGTAGGATTAATTAGTAATATGTTTAAAATAACGTCTGTGCTTTCTAAAGCCGGACATGTGGTGTATCCTTGATGAATGGTTATTTTGACAACGGAAGCACAAGCTATCCTAAACCGCTAACAGTCTCGGCTGCTATGTCTGACTACCTCACTGGGTGTGGTGGAACATACGGACGGGCTGCTTATGGACGTGTGCGTCAGGCTACTCAAAACGTAGAAGCCTGTAGAGATAGTGTGGCTTCGTTAATGCATTGCGCACAAGCGGAGAAGATTGCTTTTACACTCAATGCTACAGCAGCTATAAACACACTGCTCAAAGGGTTGAAGCCTTATGCTACGGCATGGGTATCACCGTTAGAGCACAATGCAGTTATGCGTCCATTGCACCAATTGGCAAAACAGCGCAAAACATCAATAGCGCACCTTCCTGCTTTAAAAGATGGAACCATTGATATAGATAAACTTCGCCTGCTACCCATCCACCCTACGGATATCGTCGTAGTGAATCAGGTGAGTAATGTAAATGGTGTTATTCAACCGTTAGAGGAGCTGGCTAAATGGACCAAACAAAAAGGGATACGTATCGTAGTGGATGCCTCTCAATCGTTGGGGCATACATCTCTTGATGTAGATGGCTGGGGGATCGATTACGTTGCTTTTACAGGACATAAAGGATTACTCGGTCCAACAGGGACAGGGGGATTTTATGCCTCGACCCTTATCGATACCTTATTAGAAGGGGGTACAGGTAGCAACTCGGCACATTATGAAATGCCTAGTGAACTCCCCGACCGATACGAACCAGGTACACCCAATATTGTTGGTATCACAGGGCTACTAGCGGCACTCAACAACCGCCCTACGCCTCAACATACACACAGTGATTTGATTGATTGTATGCACGAACTTAGCTTAATGCCAGGTATCCGCCTGCTAAAAGCACTAGACAGTGGTAATCAAAGTGAGTTATTCTCTTTCACGCATGCTAAACTGTCTCCATCAATAATTGGGAACAGACTCTTTGAGCAAGCCGAAATAGAGGTTCGCACGGGTTTACATTGCGCACCGCTTGCACATCAAACATTGGGTTCGTTCCCAACAGGCAGTGTGCGCATTGCTCCATCAATCTACCATACAGCGGAAGACTTAGCTTATTTATTAAAATCAATTCATCATGCCATCCAATCATAAAATAGCATTGTTTCATTCTGCCCGCGCCGTAATTAAAGCGGATGCGGCGTGTCAAAAGGCAGGATTACCTACCAAGGTGCTGCCTGTTCCCGAAATACTATCGTCAGAATGTGGGATGTGCCTTGCAATTACTGAAGCGATCGAAGCTGATTTTCTGCAATTAATGCACGAACAACAAATTGAGGTAACGCTTCACGACGATTTATCACAACAATAAAAACAGACTCTATATGAATTCAGATACATTTGATTTACTCTCTACCGTAACGTATGGCGGATGCTCAGCAAAGCTAGCTCCAACAGAACTTACAGAGTTACTAAACTCGATTCCACTACTCAAAAACGAAAACATTTTAGTAGATATCGAAACGCACGACGATGCAGGTATTTATAAAATAAACGACTCTACAGCACTGATCGTAACAACAGACTTTTTCCCTCCTGTATGTTCTGACCCATTCCTTTTTGGACAGATTGCTGCATCCAATGCATTGAGTGATGTATATGCGATGGGTGGAACTCCATTGTTAAGTCTTAACATTACTATGTTCCCTTCTCAAGATGTTCCGCTAACCGTGTTAAGGGATATCCTTGCAGGTGGACAAGACAAAATCAATGAATCTGGTGCGTTTACGATGGGTGGACACACCATCGAAGATGATGTGCCGAAGTATGGTTTAGCCGTAGTAGGAACTATTCATCCAGATAAATTAGTTACAAACAGCGGTATCAAAGTGGGTCAAAAGCTAATTCTAACCAAACCCTTAGGTATCGGCGTAATGATTGCAGCCCAACGCCTAGGCATGGCAGACGATGCAGCATACAACGAAGCACTCACACAGATGGCTCTATTGAATAAGAAAGGTGCTGAATGTATGGTAAAATACGATGTAACAGGTGCAACAGATGTAACAGGTTTCGGTCTTATAGGTCATGCCGTAAAGATGGCAGATGCGAGCCACGTCTCTATTCAAATAGATTGCAGCTTGCTACCAATTATTCCTACCGTGATGGA
>CAMQTD010000098.1 GCA_947036995.1 uncultured Parabacteroides sp. | reverse complement strand
TCATAATTCCATTGTGTTTCATAATACATTTATTATTCAATCCGACAAAGGAACAAGAATAATAGATGTATCACAATAGATTAATCATCGAATAGATGGACTATTCTACGATAGGCTGTTTATTTCGAAAGATTGTATTGATTTTATCTACCATAATCGCTATTGCACCATCACCTGTTACATTACAAGCTGTACCGAAACTATCCATTGCAATATAAAGGGCAATCATTAAAGCCTGTAAGGTTTCGTCGAAGCCAAGCATACTTTGTAACAAGCCCAATGCTGCCATAATAGCACCGCCCGGAACGCCCGGTGCTGCTACCATCGTAATACCAAGCATCATAATAAAGCCTGCATAAACAGACATGGTTACGGGCAGATCTGCCATATACATAATAGCCATTGCACAGGCAGTAATCTTCATCATACTACCCGAAAGGTGGATGGTAGCACAGAGTGGAATCACAAAAGTAGCGATACTTTCGCTCACACCATTTTTGCGTGTTTGCGCCAATGTTACAGGGATTGTAGCCGCCGAAGATTGTGTACCTAAAGCAGTGGCATAGGCAGGAAGCATATTCTTTAGAAGCGTTATCGGATTTTTTCGGCTTAATGCTCCTGCAATAACAAATTGAATAAGCAGCAACAACACATGGAGCACAAAGATCACCAAGATAACTTTAAGAAAAAGCCCAAGGACTTGTACTACCTGACCACTAACAGTCATATTTAAAAAGATTCCAAAGATATGAAGTGGGAGTAAAGGGATAATTACCGAAGCAATCAGTTTCGAGATAATCTCGTGAAAGTCGTTAAATCCATCGCGCAATGTATTCCCTTTAATAGCCGAAAGCCCCAATCCGATGCAAAAGGCAAGCAAAAGCGAAGTCATCACATCCATCAATGGCGGCATGGCTACTTTAAAATAGGGTAAAAGAAGTAGATTGTCTGAATTATCAATCGTAGCTAACTCCGTATTAGCTGGTAGTATATGCGGAAAGATACTCGATGCACTGAAAAATGTAAAAAAGCCAGAGAAGATCGTAGAGCCATAAGCGATCAGCGCCGTTACCAGCAACAACCGCCCAGCCCCTTTGCCCAACTCTCCAATGGCTGGGGTAACAAGCCCCAGTATAATCAATGGAATAGCAAAAACTAAGAAGTTACCAAACAGCGAATTGAACGTAACAAAAAGCCGTGCAATGTCTTTAGGTAAAAATTGACCAAACAACACACCTGCTACGATAGCAATAACAACTTGTAGCAACAGAGAGATCTTAACTTTTTTCATAATTTCGTTTGATTTTATAGCCTATGGCTGCAATACAAATACTCATTAACGGACTTAATATATTAAAAAAGCTGTACGGTAAATAGGTAAAGGTAGCTACCCCTAGGATGGTTGCTTGCGTCATACCACAGGTATTCCACGGAATAAGCGGAGAAGTTACCGTTACTGCATCTTCGATCGTACGACTCAAAAGGCGCTCTTCGTACCCTTTACGCTGGTATATATCTTTAAACATATTACCCGTAAGGATAATCGAAATATATTGGTCTGCTGTAGCAATATTCAAGAATATACCCGAAAATACGGTAGAGGCTACCACGCCAACAGTACGCTTCATAAAGCGTAAAAACACAGAAGTAATACTTGCTAACATACCACTTGCCGACATCGCTCCACCAAAACACATGGCACAGATAATCAACCAAATTGTATTTAACATACCCGACATACCGCGTGTAGCGATCAGGCTATTCAGCTCCGCATTACCTGTTTCGAGTTGTGTACCGCCATAGTAAGTCATGGATAACCCTTTAAACACATGGCTAGCGCCATCTACTGTTGAGCCTGCAATCTCTTGTAATAGATTCGGTTGAAAAATAAGGGCAAAGATTCCTGCTAAGAGTGCCGAAAGGAAAAGCGTTATAATAGAGGGTACTTTGCGTGCAATTAGTAATCCTGTTATTGCTGGAACAAGCAGCAACCAAGGGGTTATTTCAAATTTATCGTTCAGCAGCTTCGCAAACATCTCAACATGTTCGGTGCCTTGCGCCTCGTGCGAAAAGCCTGCTATCGTATAGATTGCTAACGATATAACAATCGTAGGAACGGTTGTTATCATCATATAACGGATGTGACGGAAAAGGGGGGTCTCGGTAACAGAGGCTGCCAAAACAGTCGTATCAGAGAGTGGCGACATTTTATCTCCAAAGTAAGCTCCCGAGATAATTGCTCCAGCAATCCATCCTTCGTCGAAACCTTGTGCTTTACCAATACCGAGCAGTGCAATACCTATGGTGGCGATGGTTGTCCACGAACTACCCGTCATCACCGAAACAATGGCACAGATAATACAAGTAGAGGCTAAAAAGAACGAGGGGTGAATAATTTGCATTCCATAATAAATCAGTGTCGGCACAACACCGCTCACCATCCAAGCGCCCGAAAGTGCGCCAATAATCAATAAAATAATGAGGGCTGTACTAACCCCTGCAATATTATTTACAATCGCAATCTCAATATTTTTCCACTTTACACCCGAATAAGCCATCGCAATAAGCACACAAACGGCTGTTGAAGTAAGCAGTACGACCTGACTCGCTCCACTCAGGGCATCGCTTCCAAACGTACGAATCGTAACAAATAGGAGTGTGATTAAAACCAAAATTGGCACTAATGAAAGAAGAGGAGAGGGAATTCTTTTGATTGGATTGTCCATTTACTATTATTTTATCTACAAAAATAGACAAAAGAAGCGATGTATATAGCACGTTCGCACAAATAATTTGCTTAAAGGTGTTTGAGAATAGACAATTAGCAAATATAGAGTGTAAAACACGCAGTTAAGTTTAAACAAACTATTTTTCACCCACACAAAGCACTGTATATCAACAGTCTCTGGTGAACCCTGCTTTTTTACACCTCTCGACAAAGCCTCTCGAAACAGAAATCTTTCAAGAATGACATTCGATCCAACAGCTCTTTCACATGCGCTATTTCGGCGCAAATAGCATACTATTAAATCGTTAGATAGGTTGTTTTTGTAGTTTAGGTAGTCAAATCTAACCATACAACCAAGGTCGTTTGATCTGATGACCTTGGTCACTCGATCTCTTGACCTTGGTTGTTTGATCTCTTGACCATGGTCGGTCGATTAGATGACCATGGTTGTAAGGTTAAATTACAAGCAATTTGACTTTTGAATGTAGTATGTATCGAACAAATAGTATGCAGTAACCGACTTAGTATCTACCCACCGCTGCAATGCCGACTCGGTAACAGTTTAAAGCATTGAAACACAACAAGACAGGCGGATGGTGTAAAAAATAAATAGTCACCATTAAATAGTAGATATCAGCAAGTTACAGTGGTGAAAATATTATTTTTCAAACTTCTAGTGGAGCGTGTAGAACGATGTATGGAACAGAGGGGTATGTACAAAAAAAGTCCTCAGATCATTACGACCTGAGGACTTTTTATATCATCTCAAATGAGATTTATTTTTGCTCTTCTCTTGGAGGACGAGGCATTAATGCCTTGCGAGAAAGTTTGAATTTACCAGTTTTTTGGTCTACATCTACCAATTTAACTTCAATGATATCACCTTCTTTGATTCCTGCATCTTCAACTTTGTCAAGACGTTTCCAATCAATTTCAGAGATGTGAAGTAAACCATCTTTACCAGGAAGGAACTCTACAAAAGCACCATAAGGCATAATAGATGAAACTTTACCTTTATAGATTTCGCCGATATCAGGAACTGAAACAATACCTTTGATCTTAGCCATTGCAGCATCAATCACAGCTTTACTGTTTGCAGAGATCTCTACACGACCAAAACCATCAATCTCTTCGATTGAGATAGTAGCACCTGTAGCTTCTTGAATTCCTTGGATAATCTTACCTCCAGGGCCGATTACAGCACCAATAAACTCTTTACCAATCTTCAAAGATTCAATACGTGGAGCATTGTCTTTAAAGTCTGCGCGTGGAGCCGACATTGTATCTGTAATTCTTCCTAAAATATGAAGACGACCTTCTCTTGCTTGTGCCAATGCATTTTCAAGGATTTCGAACGAAAGTCCGTCTACCTTAATATCCATTTGCGTAGCTGTAATACCGTCTGCCGTACCTGTTACTTTAAAGTCCATATCACCTAAGTGATCTTCGTCTCCTAAGATATCCGAAAGGATAGCGTAGTTTGTACCTTTATTTTCAGAGATAAGACCCATTGCAATACCTGATACTGGCTTCTTGATTTGAACACCTGCATCCATCAATGCTAAAGTTCCAGCGCAAACTGTTGCCATAGATGATGAACCGTTAGATTCCAAGATGTCAGAAATTACACGTACCACATAAGGATAGTTGTCTGGCAACATACCTTTCAATGCACGGTGTGCCAAGTTTCCATGACCAATTTCACGACGACCTACGCCACGAGAAGCTTTAGCCTCGCCTGTTGAAAATGGAGGGAAGTTATAATGAAGTAAGAAACGCTCTTTTCCGTGGAATAAAACGTCGTCTATTAATTTCTCGTCAGATTTAGTACCTAATGTTACTGTAGTCAACGATTGCGTTTCACCACGTGTAAACACTGCCGAACCGTGAGGTCCTGGAAGGTAATCTACTTCAGACCAAATAGGACGTACTTCAGTAGTCTTACGACCATCTAAACGTTTCCCTTCGTCCAAAATAGCACGACGCATCGCTTCTTTCTCAACATCGTGATAGTAACGACCTACCATTTCTGCTTTAGCAGCAGCGTCTTCGTCAGACATAGTAGTTTTGTATTCAGTAATGATTGCTTTGAAAGCATCAGAACGTTGGTGCTTGTCAGTACCAGAAATAGCTACTTGATATGCAGCAGCATAACATTTGTCGTGAATATCTTGACGAAGAACTTCGTCATTCTCTTCGTGGCAATATGTACGCTTCACTGTTTTACCAACAGCTTCTGCTAGTTCAAGTTGAACTTGGCAATGTACTTTAATAGCTTCGTGTGCAACTTTAACAGCTTCAAGCATTTCATGCTCTTGAACCTCTTTCATCTCACCTTCAACCATCATGATGTTGTCCATCGTTGCAGCTACCATAATGTCAATATCAGCAAGCGCTAATTGAGCAAATGTAGGATTTACAATAAACTGACCATCAATACGCGCTACGCGAGCTTCTGAAATAGGTCCATTAAATGGGATATCAGAAACAGCAAGTGCTGCTGAAGCTGCTAAACCAGCTAAAGCATCTGGCATATCTTCGCCATCTGACGAAAACAAAATGATATTTACAAATACATCAGCATGATAATCATCTGGGAAAAGTGGACGCAATGCGCGGTCTACTAAACGTGATGTTAATACTTCGTAATCCGAAGCTCTACCTTCTCTCTTTGTAAAACCACCTGGGAAACGTCCTACTGCCGAATATTTCTCTTTGTATTCAACCTGCAAAGGCATAAAATCTGTACCGGGCTTGGCGTCCTTTGCGGCGCAAACAGTTGCAAGTAGTACGGTGTTGCCCATACGCACGGTTACTGAACCGTCTGCCTGTTTTGCCAATTTACCTGTTTCGATAGTAATGGACCTTCCATCACCCAACTCGATCGTCTTGATAATTGGATTAATCATAAATCTTGTTTCTATTTTTTTTTTCTTCTAACTCTGAAATTGCCACAAATATAGTGAAACTTTAAGTCTAAATACGTTCAAGAGAATAAAAAAAGTAACAAATGTCTCTTTTTTTATAAATCGGCAAGAAGAAAAGTATATAAATGTATGAAAGAAGTGCAAAATAAAGTATATTTGCAGCTCAATAAAAACAAGAAATATTAAATTATAATGAAACATATATCCACAAATTCTTTTATCATTGCTATAAGCTCTTTATTATGTGTACTTTCCGCATGCGACTCTTCTTCTAAATATACTGTAGCTGGTATCGTTTCTGATGCAGCGGGACAAACAATGTATTTCGAGAATGTAGGCGTATCCGATGTTGAACTATTGGATTCGGTCAAATTAAATGCAATGGGTAAGTTCAAATTTTCGGAAGAAAGAACTGCTTTTCCTGAATTTTACCGTTTAAGATTAAATAAGCAACTAATCAACCTAGCGATAGACTCTACCGAAACGGTAACTATTTTAGCTGATGCTGGAACCTTCGCAACATCATACACCGTAGAAGATTCTAAAACAAACTCGGCAATCAAAAAAGTTACATTGGCTCAGCTAGATGCAAACCAAGAGTTCAACAAGCTACGTAAGCAATCTGACAAAAAAGAAATTGCTGATTCTTCATTTACAAATGGTGTAAATACGTTGGTTAATAACTATAAAGAGATCGCGAAACAATATATCTACGAAGCGCCAATGTCTGCTGTTGCATATTATGCGCTGTTCCAACGAATCAATGGTTTGTTGTTTTTTGATCTATACGACAAGATGGACTCTAAAGCATTTGGTGCTGTTGCAACTAGCTACAACGCCTTTTATCCTGAAAGCGAAAAGAGCATACAACTCTATAATTTAGCTATGCAATCGTTAAAGGTAATTCGTGGGCAACGTGCTCCACAAGAACTTAACGAAGAGCTTAAAGCGGACGAAGTTAGCTTTTTCGATATCTCACTTCCTAATGTGAAAGGGGAGGTTAAAAAACTGTCGTCTCTGGTTGATAACAATATCGTTTTGGTTCATTTCACTGCTTATCAAACAGAGTGGTCACCTGCAATCAATATGCTTTTAGGAGACATATACACGCAATACCACGATCGCGGGCTTGATATTTATCAGGTATCACTTGATACTGATCTGCATGCTTGGAAAAATGGTGCTATAAACCTTCCTTGGACATGTGTACGTGATCCACAATCAGTTTATTCAGAAAATGCAGGCAAGTATAATGTAAAACAACTTCCAGCAATTTTTATCATCGACCGTAAAGGAAATTTAGTAAAACGCATCACTGATGTAAAAGAGCTCGAACCTACTGTTAAAGGTATAATATAAGAGCAAGAACATCTATTTCAGCAAGTTGTATATTATTTAGCACGCTAAATAATTTGGTTAATCAAAAACAAAGACTATATTTGCATACGTTTTAGAAAAAAACATACAAAGAAGAGTTCCATCCGACAACGAATGGGATTCTTTTTTTGTTTACATATTCAATGTTATTTATTTTTATTAAAATCAAAAAAAACAGGAGGATTAAAGTATGGCTGTAAGTTATATGACAGAAGATGGGTATAATAAGGTATTGGCAGAAATCCATGTTTTAGAAACCGTAAACCGACCAGAGATCTCAGCACAGATTGCAGAAGCTCGTGACAAAGGCGATCTTTCTGAGAATGCAGAATACGATGCTGCCAAAGAGGCGCAAGGTATGCTTGAAGCTAAAATTGCTCAACTCAAAGGATTGGTAGCCAATGCGCGCATTATTGACGAGTCTAGACTAGGTACAGATAGTGTTCAAATCATGAACAAAGTGAAAATTCGGAACACCAAAAATAATATGGTTATGACCTATACACTTGTTTCTGAAATCGAAGCAAATTTAAAAGAAAACAAAATAGCCGTTAGCACACCTATTGCCCAAGGTTTAATGGGAAAGAAAGTGGGTGATATCGCTGAAATAACGATACCATCGGGCACTGTTACATTCGAAATTGTTGATATTTCAATCTAATTCAGTTAAGCTATGGCTACTCTATTTAGTAAAATTGTGGCAGGTGAAATACCTTGTCACAAAATTGCAGAGAATGATCAGTTCTTTGCATTCTTAGACATCAACCCGCTAGCAGAAGGGCATACACTTGTAATACCGAAGCAGGAGGTTGATTATATATTTGATTTGGACGATAACACGCTCGCTACAATGATGCTTTTTGCTAAAGAGGTTGCAAAAATGATTGAGCAAGCTATTCCCTGCAAACGTGTTGGGCTTACAGTTATTGGACTTGAGGTGCCACATGCGCATATTCATTTGATTCCAATCAACAAAGAGTCGGATATGTTTTTCGGACAGCAGAAGTTATCCGTTACAGCAGAGCAGCTAGCAGCAACGGCGCAGCAAATTACAACTGCAAGCACTCGCAACAAATAAAAAGACGATACTAAATCGCATAAAATAAGAAAGAGATTGTACTGAGTAATTCAATACAATCTCTTTTTTTGAAATAATACATTAAATAAATCATAGCAAAGGTTTATACGCTTAATATCTTGTCTCTTCCTTCAAAAAGAGTACTAGTTTCTGTTATATCTAACAACGAGCTTTCCAAAAAGTTTAAAACTGTAACCTGATTAACCTTTATACCCCCTTCTTTTATCACTTTTTGAGCTTTATTTAAACACTATGAAAACTAAATATGCAAAAAGAGTATCCATTTGTTTCCAAACAACCATATTATTGTATCTTTGCGACGTATTATTTATAAAATGAATAGATGAGAACATTAAAAATTGGAAATTTAACCGCTTCACTCCCCATTATACAGGGTGGTATGGGTGTCGGTATTTCTTTGTCAGGATTAGCTGCTGCGGTAGCTAACGAAGGTGGTATTGGAGTTATCTCTGCCGCTGGACTTGGATTATTATATAAAAAACTTTCGCCAAACTACACCGAAGCAGGTAATTTAGGTCTTGCTGAGGAGATACGCAAAGCGCGTGCTAAGGCAAAAGGCATTATTGGTGTAAACGTAATGGTGGCACTTTCTGACTTTGCCGAACTAGTAAAAACAAGCATTAGCGAAAAAGTAGATATTATCTTTAGTGGAGCTGGTCTTCCTTTAGATCTGCCCTCATTCCTTAAAGAGGGATGTACTACAAAGTTAGTACCTATTGTATCGTCGGCACGTGCAGCAAAGATTATTTGTGAGAAGTGGATGACTAATTACAATTATTTGCCTGATGCGGTTGTGTTAGAAGGTCCAAAGGCTGGAGGTCACTTAGGCTATAAAGACTCACAAATTGACGATAACAATTTTTCATTAGAAGAGGTCTTACCACAAGTAGTTGCAGAAGTTGCTCTATTTGAACAAAAATATAACAAAAGCATCCCTGTAATTGCTGCTGGAGGTATATATACTGGTGAAGATATCTATCGTATCATGCAATTAGGTGCTTCGGGTGTGCAATTAGGCACACGCTTTGTAACTACTGACGAGTGTGATGCATCACCTGCTTTTAAAGAGTCGTACATACAAGCAACCGAATCGGATATTGAAATCATCAAAAGCCCCGTTGGTATGCCTGGAAGAGCGATTCATAGCAAGTTTCTACAGAATGTAAAAGATGGATTGAAACAACCGAAGTCGTGCCCTTACAACTGCATCAAAACGTGTAATATAGAAAAAAGCCCTTATTGTATTGTATTGGCTCTATATAATGCCTTTAGAGGAAACTTTAACAATGGATATGCTTTTGCTGGATCTAATGCTTTCAAAGCAACAAGCATTCAATCAGTTAAAGCAACTATGCAAGAACTGATTAAAGAGTTTAATGTGAAAGAATTGTTTATGAGCAAACGATAAGTTATAGAACGTATTTATATTAAAATCCGAGTTATCCCTTGATTGAGATAACTCGGATTTTTTTTATTTTGCAGCTGGTGCTTTAGCTTCACCTCTAATTTTAAACGAAACAGGTAATGTGAATTTAGTATTCACAGCTAACCCTTTCTGTTCTCCTGGCACCCATTTAGGCATCTTTTTAATTACGCGAATCGCTTCGGCATCCAATGAAGGATCTACTCCTCGTAAAACCTTCAGGTTAGTAATTGTACCATCTTTTGAAACTACAAATTGACAAACTACACGTCCTTGAATACCATTTTCAAATGCTGCCGTTGGATATTTTATGTTCTGGGATAAAAACTTATTCTGTGCAGCAGTACCTCCTGGAAATTGAGGCATCTTTTCTACAACAACAAATACTTGATCTTCAGAATCTTTTGACGGTGTGGTAGCTGGTGCTTTAAGT
>CAMQTD010000097.1 GCA_947036995.1 uncultured Parabacteroides sp. | reverse complement strand
GCATCTGAAACCCTTTTTTATTATTTATCAATTATATTTTAAAGTTCGATAATTGACTCTTCAAAACAAGTTAGTTTTTCAAGTCCTGTTTCTGTAACTAAGAATGTATTCTCAACACCTACAGCACCGATTCCTGGTAGTACAAATTTAGGCTCTAAGGCAAAAACCATACCAGCAGACAGTACCTCTCTCGAACGTGGCGTTAACACTGGTAATTCATTGATTTGAATACCAACACCGTGACCAACAAATTTAGCTTGCTGCTTGGTTCCCATAAAATAGGCTGATAGTTCAGCCTCCTCAACCAATCGAACCGCTTCGTTATACAAATCAGCACATGCTACGCCTGGTTTAGCCATTGCAATAATAGCATCTTGTATGTTGATTGAGACTTGATGTGCATAATACGCTTGTTCGGGAAGTTTACCTACAGAGAAGATACGCGTCATATCAGTTATATACGCTGTATAGTTTCCTGCCATATCTACCATAATTGCTGTACCTTCAGTTAGCAGTGTGCCATTAGCACCTAACGGACACGAAGTATGTTGTCCATCTCCACCCAACGCAAAGTCGAAAGGCGAAGCCGCAGCAGCATTGTCTCCTGCTAATATACTACCCATAAAGATATCCATATTTGAACCAAAAGCCCTAAACAGACCGATAGACCCATTGCGACGCATCACGTATTCTATTTCATGCTGAAGATCAAGGTCTGTCATCCCTGGCTTATAGCATGCTTTAATTGCGCTGTATGTATTTTGATGTGCTTGAGCCGATTTACGTATTTCGTCAATCTCCCATGGCGTTTTAATCTGTCGGCAACTGCGCAAAAGGGCTGTTGCATTCCCTTTGGTTGAGGAAGCAAATATTTTCTCAATGCGTAGATATTCACTATGTGATAGTTCATCAGCCTCTAGCAGCAATGATTCGGGCATTGGCAAACCTACAGAAGCAAATATTTCGGGTAACTGTTCTGGTTTACGTATATAATGTACATTCTCTCCAGTTAGTCCGTTTGGACGTTTGATAAAGAAGTGCGGTTTACCTTCAGCAGGTAGATAAAAGTAACCACTAAATATCTGGGCAGTTGTATAATAAACATTTACATCTACAGATAACAGACAGCCATCAGCATGTTGCAATTGCATAGCCTCTTGCAGGCGTGTCCATTTAATTTGTAAATCAGCTAATAGTGAGGGTTGAATTAATTCTTTCATTGAGTCCATTTATCAATTTGATTTCATATTGCAAAGCTCCATAACTTTTGTTGCAGTGCTTAAACAGGTATGTTACATTTATGTTTATATAATAAGCGCTTCAAAGGTATTGGTTTTTATTTCTTTTCGCAATAGTTTGGATTATAACTATTGCGCATTAGTAGATATTTGCCATGCTGACTAATGGATCGTATAATTTTTCAATATCATCAGCATTGAGTTCAATGGCTAGTTGATCACCTGAAGCAATAATCTTACCGCGCGGATCAAGCGTCTTTCGGTTACGGTGTAGGATTACAATTTCGCAATTATCGGGCAGTTGTAGCGTATCAATGGGCTTGCCATCAAAATAAGAACCCGTCATCACCTCAACATTAAGTACTGTCTTAGTCTCCTGCTGAAAAGATGGGGATTTAATCATCTCTTCGTAAATCATCACATCAAAAGGTTTTATTTGTAGTATCTCTGTAAAATAATAGGTAAGCCCTCCCACTACGATAGAGGGATAAAACACTTCGAAGTGTCCTGTTATTTCGGTAATAAGTATAATAGCGGTGATAGGCGTACGCACTACGGCAATAAGGAATGCCACCATACCAATCAGCATGATATAACTCACGTTGGCAGGTTCGATAATTTCTTTTTGCACAAGTATCAAGGCGAATACCTTACCGAGTAGTCCGCCTGTTACAAGTGTAGGAATAAAGCTCCCTCCAGGCAGCCCCGAAGCGAACGAACACAATGTAAACAGCACATGTATCAGCATCATTGCTATTACCCAATAGATTGTGTGTATACTGCTGTTAGCCTGCTGCATTAAAAATTGCTCGCCTCCTCCTGTTATATCTACCGTTATAAACGAGATGAGATATGCCATAACCAAAAGACCTAGAAGCTTTATGTATTCAGGTTGCTTAATTTTAGGATAAAGGTGCTTGAAGTGGAGCATCGCCACGGAATAGAATTTCCCTATGATAGAGATAAAAACAGCAAAAACAATGTATAACTTAATCTGCGAGAAAGTTGTGAGCTGTGGCACAATGGCTTGAATTTGATTGTATGGATTATCTACAAACGTCATACTCGCAATACCACCAGCCACTACCCCAGCTAAAATTGTTGTTATAGCAGTTTTAGGTGCATCAAAGCGTTCAATAGATTCAATCACAAGTGTAGCTGCCGCCAATGGAGCTGCAAAAGCTGCTGCCAAGCCTGCCCCTGCCCCTGCCGAGAGCAGCTGTTTACGTTCGCCACTCAGCACCTTAGCCCACTTACCAACAAGATCACCCACATAAGAGCCTATCTGAACCGAAGGACCTTCACGCCCAAGCGAAAGCCCACTACTTAGCGTAAGCACTCCTCCTGTAAACTTAGCGAGTAACTCTTTAAACGAATGCTTATAATTAATACGTCCATTAATAACTCCCCGTGTTTGAGAGATGCCCCCTCCTGTAATGATAGGCCAACGCTTCACCAGTTTACTCACCAGTATCAATACCCCCCAAAGAACGAGAAAAAGCAATACATGTAGATACCAAGGAGGTGATGAATCAAAGAATGCACGCCTTAGATCAAAAAAGAGTTGTAGCAGATAATGATAAGGCACAATAATAAGTCCGGTGAGTAACCCCACAATTAAACTTACAAAATAGATGCGTGCATCGATCAATTTAAGTTTCCACAACCCTCTTTTTTCATTCTTCATCATGCTTAATATAACAGCATGCGAGGCTGATTGGTTTAAACTACCAATTCATCTGATTGATATACTGCTTTGGCGAAAATCCAGTCTGTTGTTTAAAGTATTTCCCAAATGATGATTGCGTTGCGAAGTTTAGGTGATAGGCAACTTCTTGAATCGAGAGGTTAGAGTATTTCAATGAGTTCTTTGCCTCTAAAACAACGTACTCATCAATCCAATTCGCCGCACTCTTTCCGCTTACCTCTTTAATAATCATCGATAGGTATTTGGGCGTAATACACATTTTGGCTGCATAGAAAGTTACATACCGCTCTTTGGTATGAAATTTGCTCAATAGGTTCATAAACCTATCATACGCATATTCATTCCTGAGCATATGTTTTTTTGATTTTTCGTCTACTACATACTCCTGTTTATTAACAAACGAACAGATATGATACAGAAAAGCTGTCAGCAGCGCTTTTATTATAGATCGAGCACTTTCGTCTTTAGAATGTATTGCAGCCTGCGTCAACGCATAATAATGATTTAATAAATTAAATTCCTTATCAGCAATAACATATATAGATCTTTGTCGGATTTTTAGATATAACGACATTATATTTTGAATCTCAACATTCACTTCTTTTAAAAGAGAGGTTGAGATAATAATAACATACATTTTCAAGTTAGTAACCGAATTTATTTGTATAATATCTGTTGGAAGCCCTAAAAACACACTATTCTTACCTAATACATATTGTTTTAAGTTAACCGTTCCTCTAAGTTCTCCATCCAGACAGATAAGCATCGTAATAGCATCCAGCCGACAAGGGTATTTGAACAACTCAGTATAACTGATGTTATTCGTAATCATTATATCGTCGTGTAGGCAATCTAAGATATCATCACTTAAGACCTCTTGTCCATGACGTTTGAATTGTTGAATTGATAATGCTTGTAGATTCATTGTATCTTATTTTATAGATGCAAAAGTATATAAAATATTCAAATCAAATCAAAATACAGCATTTATTTCCCTTTTGGAACATTCTATTAGCCTAAACACCCTTTTTTAGTGCAAAAATAGACATTACCTTTGCCCCTATAAACTAAAATATCAATAAGTAACTATGATTTATAGTAAGATAATCGGTAGTGGATGTTATGTCCCAACAGAAAGGGTAAAAAATAGCGATTTCCTTGAGAATGAATTTTATGATGCAAACGGGAATAAACTCCTTAAAGCAAACAAAGATATTATTGAGCAGTTTAAAACGATAACGACCATTGAGGAACGAAGTAAAGTTGACGACAACTTAGTTTCTTCAGATATGGCATACTATGCGGCTATGAATGCGATCGAGGCTTCTTTAATTGACAAAGAGGATCTTGATTATATTATTGTAGCACATAACTTCGGCGATGTTAAAGCAGACAACAGAAAAAGCGATATACTACCAAGTTTAGCAGCAAGAGTTAAATTCAAATTAGGTATTGCGAACCCTAATACGATAGCCTACGATCTACTATTTGGTTGCCCAGGTTGGGTACAAGGTGTTATACAAGCTAATTACTATATCAAATCTGGAGATGCTAAGAACATTCTGATTATTGGTGCTGATACGCTTTCACGTGTTTCAGATCCTCATGATATGGATAGCATGATATATGCAGATGGTGCAGGAGCTATTGTACTAAGTGCGACAGATAGCGAAGAAGAAACAGGTATTATTTCGCATAAAATGCGTTCAGACACGCTTACTCACTCTCAAATGTTGGTTATGGGTAAGTCATATCTAGACAAAGAGGAGCTAAAAGACGAACTATTCTTAAAGATGAACGGACGAAAGCTGTATCAATATGCACTTGAAAACGTACCACAAGCAATTAAGGCGTGTTTAGATAAAGCTAATGTTGATATTGCTGATGTAAGCAAAATACTAATACATCAAGCGAATGGTAAAATGGACGATGCAATTGTACAAAGATTGTATAAGCTTTATGATAACGATAATATCCCTGAAGATATTATGCCTATGACAATCTCTTTCTTAGGAAATTCATCTGTAGCATCAATTCCTACACTATTAGATTACATACTCAAATCAAAGCTTGGCACACATCAGATTAATACAGGTGATACTGTAGTTTTTGCTTCGGTTGGTGCTGGTATGAATATCAATGCATTTGTTTATAAGGCATAAGCTATAACGCATATTGATTATATATTAATCAACAATAAATAAGGCGCAAATATTTCTTAAAGAAATATTTGCGCCTTATTTGCATATAGACAGGTCTAAAGCCTTTCTGCTAGCTCCTTTTGAACCTTTGGTTGTAGCACCGTTGGGTCTTGTGCTGTTTTACCATATTGAATCAACTGTTTTGACAACTGTTTAATCACTTTGGCATAGGTTGGGTCGTTATATTTATTGTATAACTCATTCGGATCTTTTTCAAGATCAATAAACCAAGGCACTTTATTACCTGTTGCCGTATGGATTAATTTATATCTAGGTGTTATAGCTGCAATCCATGGAGTCCATTTTGGAGATATCTTCCCCCCTTCAAATCCATTCGCTGGCGTTGTTGAGCGCACAAATGTAACATTCTTCTTCTTAGCAATTGGTTTACCTAAAAGATGTGCACTTAGATTCTTCCCTTCAGATTGCTTTTGCTCTTTTATTCCTAGCAAACCTAATAGTGTTGGTTTAAAGTCTACAGTCGAGAAAGATGTTCTATTTACAAGCTTCTCTTCAATCAGTTCGGGGCAGTGCATAACAAAAGGCACACGTGCCGACATCTCAAATGGTACTGCTTTATTGTGTCTGTGATGTTCGCCACATAAATCTCCGTGGTCTGAGGTGAATATAATCAAGGTGTTTTCGAACAACCCTTCCGTTTTGAGGAATTGAACCATTTCTCCTAAGTTATCATCTATACATTTCACCATACCAAAGTATTGTTGCATTTGCTTTGAGCTGAACGATCCTTCGGCTTTTGCCCAACCGTCGTTTGTATGATCTCCCCGTTCGTTATACGTGTATGGCTTTTTGAAATCCATATGGTTGTACATGGTATCATAAGGCTTTCGTACCGTATTCGGGCCATGCGGGTCGGGTACGCTTACCATACAGCAAAACTTAGTGTGCTTGTTTGCTTGTATGAATTCCATTGCTCTATCAAAAAGGAAATCAGTAGCAAAGCTCTTCTCATCAGCATTGTTTACCGCATAGCTTGGGATATTTTTAGGAGATACAGCACCAACGCGAGCGCCTGTCTCTGTTTTTTGTAGATTCTTCCAATGCCCACGGTTAAACATGTAGCGATTGTCTTGCCATCCAAACTTAAAACTCGGAGCCCATTGCGGTCTTCCATCTCCGGAGAGATGCCATTTACCAATATAGCTTGTGCTGTAATTATTATTGGAGAGTACATCTGCAAATGTTTCTAGCTCCTGTTTCATGGGGATATCATTTGTAGACACCGCTGTATTGTGTGCATAATATCCTGTTTGAAACGAGGCACGGCTTGGCCCACTAACAGGCGAAGAGGCGTAAGATGATAATGCAATTACCCCCTTCGCTGCCAAAGCATCTAGGTGAGGTGTTTCTACTACGTTGCCTTCGCCCCATATTTCGGCTTGGTCTTTCGTCATTAGATCGCGATAGCAGCCAAGCGTACGTAGGTTGTGCTCGTCGGTCATGATGATAAGTACATTCTTTTGAGCAGCTGTATCCCCTTTGGCTGAGAGTAATACAGAAGGGATACCGGCTAATAAAGTAAATGAGTATGTGATAAGTGTATGTTTCATAAATGGAGTGTTTAGTATCTGAATATATTTATATGCTTGATTCGTATTAAAAAAATCTCCTCCACCCATCCCCGTTTTGCAACGAAAGATGAGCGAGGAGATTAGGCGTAACACACGCAAAAATGGTTCTATATCAATAGTTAATACAGTTCTTTAACAGGGGTGATTATGAATGTGAATTCGTAATCGCCATATGGTAAAAGATATTCTTTCAACGGAATAGTACCCCAGCTGTTTACACAACCAAGTCCCATTTGAGCTTTGTCGATACAAAGATTTGTTAGTTTTGCTTTGCTTACCTCCGGAGAGTGACGTTGATCTTTTTGATCTTGATCATCCAACGAATCAATTGTGTAATTCAGTGCCGAAGCAGAGAATGGTTCTGCTGCTACAATCTGTAGACCATCGCCATCAATACTTGTTTGACTCCACCAACGGATATCTGTTTTATTACCACTTTCTTGTGGACGAATATACGCATAGTATTGATCGTCTACAAGCTGACGGTATCTTCCGATTGGCGTACTGTTGTTACGGTCGGCATAGTTTTCGATCGGTCCACGTCCGTAGAATGTAATGTGATCGAAATTTGCTGGCATCTGCAACTGCATACCGAAACGGAACATATTAGCCACTTTCGCGCCTTTGTCTGCTACCATCTTTTGCGATACCTTGATTGCACCTTCGTTATTGATTAAATAAGTAAGCGTTAGTTTAGCCGAAACGGTTGGCATGTCGTATGCTGCTACCACTTCGATCTGCTCATTAACGGTTACACTCTTTAGTGAGGTTAGTTTGAAGGTTGGATTCTTCCAAGCACCATATCTGTGTTGTAAGCCTGCACCGAAATCGTTATCGGTTGGAGCACGCCAGAAGTTTGGCTTCAACTCGGCACCTGGTAGGATGAACGACTCTTTGCCTACTGTGTACTGACAAAGGAATCCTGTTTTCTTATCAAACTCAACTGCGAAGTTATCATTCGAGATGATTACATATTTTACATCATTCTCGGCAATCGTTGGTGTTTGAACCGCAACGTTCGTTGGTGTAACATTGTTTAGTGTCAATGCTGGCGCTACGTATGGTGTAATTACCAATTGATCGTGTGCCACTTGGTGACCAGCTTGAAGCAATGTTTCAGACTCTTTTAATTTGTACGATACGTTCAACAAAATCTCTTTTCCGGCTGGTACAGTAGATAGATCGTAGTTAAACTTCACTTTCTCTGTTTGTTGAGCCTTTGTTTTAAGGTTGTTAACGATACCTGTTTGAAGCACCTCTCCATCAGCAACTAACTCCCACTCTACGTAGAAATCTGCTAAACAACGGAAGAAGTTTTCGTTATAGATGTTTACCTCTCCATTTTGTAGATCGGCTGGTGTAGTCCAAATATTTTGGTAATAGTAAGCTACCTCATGCATATGAGGGTTCGATTTACGGTCTGGCGAAATCAAACCATTGTTCATAAAGTTATTATCCGAAGCATCGTAACGGTTAAAGTCTCCACCGTAACCATATATCTCTACGCCATCAGCATTCTTCCAGCGGATAGATTGATCTACGAAATCCCAAATAAATCCTCCTTGTAGTTTAGGGTACTTACGGATTAGATCCCAATATTCTTTGAATCCTCCTTGTGAGTTACCCATTGCGTGTGCATACTCGCATTGGATAAGTGGACGATCGGCATCACTCTTTGCATACGCTTCGCATCCTTTATAATCGTAATACATTGGGCAGAAAATATCTGTCTCTTTGTTTTTACCTGCTCCTTCGTATTGTGTTGGGCGACTTTGATCTTCTGCCTTTACCCAGTTGTAGCAATCTTGGAAGTTTGGACCAAATCCAGCTTCGTTACCGAGCGACCATGTAATAATAGATGGATGATTGTATCCACGTTGTACATTGCGTTGATTACGCTCCATGTGTGCTTTAGCATATAGCGGATTCTTTGCCAATGTCTCTTTGCCATAACCCATACCGTGAGACTCTACGTTTGCTTCGGCAACTACGTATAGTCCATATTGGTCGCACAAATCGTACCAGATGTTATTGTCTGGGTAGTGGCATGTACGCACTGCGTTGAGGTTATTCGCCTTCATTACCTGAATATCTTGAATCATGCGGTTGCGTGATACGGCATATCCCATTTTAGGATCTAACTCATGTCTGTCGGCTCCTTTAATTAAGATTGGTTGTCCGTTTACAAGTAGTTGCGCTCCTTTGATCTCAATCTTACGGAATCCTACTTTTACAGGAATTGCTTCGATTACGGTTCCTTTTTTATCTTTAAGCGTACTTACCAGTGTATATAGGTAAGGCTCTTCAGCATTCCATTTCTTCGGATTCGAAACTTCCATGTTTGTTACAACCTTGCCTTTACCTTTTACCTCAGCTGTTGCTACAGCTTTACCTGTATGGTCTAAAAGTTCTAGCGCAAGTGTGCTTCCTGCTGCTTTGGCAGAAAGATCTGCTGATACTGCAAGTGTTCCGTTTGTATAGTTCGCATCTAAGTCTGGCGTAACGCGAATATCCTTGATATGTTTTTGTTGACGTGTATATAGGTAGCAATCGCGTCCTACACCCGATAGGCGCATAAAGTCTTGATCCTCTAAATAAGTACCATCACACCAGCGGAATGATTGAAATGCGATTAAGTTTTTACCTGGTTTAAGGTATTTCGTCAGATTAAATTCTGCCTCTAGTTTGCTATCTTCGCTATATCCTACATATTTACCATTTACCCAAAGGTAGATGTTTGAGGTTACCGAACCGAAGTGTGCAAAGATCTCTTCGCCTTTCCAATCGGCAGGGATATTAATCTCTCTACGGTACGATCCTACGTGATTATCTGTTACAGGTACATGTGGCGGATTGTTTTTAAACTGACTGCGCCAAGGGTAACCTACATTTACATAGATCGGATCTCCGTAGCCATTCAACTCCCATAAACCGGGCACTTGCATGGTGTTCCATCCTTTATCGTTATAATCTGTTTGAAAGAAATCTAACGGACGAGCATCCGAGTTTTTCACCCAAAAGAATTTCCAAGGACCGTTAAGGGTCATAAAGTTCGACGACTTCTCTTTTACTCCCTGTAGCGCATCGTCTACAGAATCAAAAGCAAAAAAGTTTGCGTGCATTGGCGCACGGTTTACTGCATTAACGTTTGGATCTGTCCATTCCGTTTGCTGAGCCAATGCTGGCGTGGTTGCTAGCGCGAGAAAGCAACTAAGTGTTTTAATGTTCATGGTATATATAATATGTATAGTAAATTTAGTACGATTACGACAAAGATAATAAAGCATGCCCATATTATGAACGATAAAGTGATGTTAAATTAACGAATATGTTGTATAAC
>CAMQTD010000096.1 GCA_947036995.1 uncultured Parabacteroides sp. | reverse complement strand
AACGAGCTTGCCTCGCTGCCAGGCGTTGGACGCAAAACGGCTTTGCGGTTGGCGCTCTATATGCTCAGACGCGATGTTCCCTATACAGAAACTTTTGCTGAGACGTTGCTAACATTCCGCAGGGATGTTAAGTACTGCTCGGTGTGCCACAATATTTGCGACGATGCAGTTTGTGCCATTTGCGCCAATACGCAGCGCGACCATACATTGGTATGTGTAGTCGAGAACGTCAAGGAGGTGATGGCGATTGAGAATACGGCACAATTCAAAGGCGTATACCATGTGTTGGGAGGAATAATTTCTCCGATGGATGGTATCGGTCCAAGTGATTTAACCATCGACGATTTAGTGCAACGTGTAGCCTCGGGCGAAGTCAAAGAGGTACTTCTCGCCCTCAGTACCACGATGGAGGGCGATACGACAAACTTCTTTATCAACCGCAAATTATCCCCTTTTGATGTGTGCGTAAGCGTAATTGCACGCGGTGTATCTATCGGAGATGAAATTGAATATGCAGATGAGGTAACCCTCGGACGCTCCATCATCAACCGAACCTCTTTTAACGAATCTATTAAAGTATAAGCTGAATATATTATGGAAAACGAACTAGACGATCACATCACAGTGATTATAGATAATAGTATGGGCGATGCCTACCTTGACCTTTGTCAAGCATCAGTCAAAGCCTCTTCCGTAGGACTCGATATCGAAATGCTGCTTGGTGCTGATCCGGCAACAGTGAAAGGTATGAAACTACTATTGCGTGCCGATTGCCTCATTGGCGAAGATCTTATCCGCTCGCTGCATTATCACTTAATGGAACATCCTGCTGTAAGTGAAATAGGGGTGAAACTAATCGACAAGCAAGGTCACTTTATCCGAGAATCAAAGCAAAATAACCTCACTAGCTGGGACTCTTTTTGCATGAAGATGGGATTGTCTGACCGTTTCCCCACCGTTCAATGCTTTAACAAACGCTTCCAAACAACTCACAGTGAGCAGAAGTCTCAGCGTGTAGCAATTTTGGCAGACGATGTGCGGATGCTTCCAACGGATAGTAGTATGCTAGAAGCGAATCTATATTATCTACCCTTTAGAGCATTGTCTCTAAAGCAACGCTCTTCAAAGCAGCCCAATCAGAAACAGCCCAACCACAAACGTATGCAACTCATTGCATACAACCGATCTGTTGCCGATTTGAAGCAAGCTTGCACAGCGGCACAACCTACGGCAGAAACATTTAGTGTATGGGATTTGAACGAAAATCGTGTACTGGATGCTATCTCACGTCGTAATCAAATACAAAAGTTTACGGATATTGTGTTTTGCTATCCAGATGTACGCTTCGAACAACTGTTTCTCTTTATGGAGCAACACCCCAATGATGAGATGCAATATCACATCTACAACAAGAACACAGATAAGTTCACATCACTTTAAATATACATACGATGAAACTACTTGAAAACTCAATCATTCAGCTCCGTGCACTTGAACCCGAAGATTTAGAATATCTCTTCCGTTGGGAAAACGATACCACCCTGTGGCAGCACGGCTGTACCTTAGCACCCTATTCGCGCTATGAACTCAAAGAGTATATCGCACAAGATTCGCACGATCTGTTTACGCACAAGCAACTACGTTTTATGATTGAGACGAAAGCAGACCACGCCGTAGTAGGTACGATCGATCTATATGATTATGATCCTATTCACCAACGTGTGGGGGTGGGTATTATGATTGATTCTGACTTTAGGCAGAAAGGATTTGCCAAGCAATCGATTGCATTGCTTAGCGAGTATGTACTCTCTTTCTTGGGATTACATCAAATGTATGCCTACATTGCGGAGTCCAATAAAATTAGCCTCGCAATCTTTAAGCAGAGTGGTTTTGAGTGTGTCGCTAGGCTACCTGATTGGATTCGACAAAACAACGTCTACGAAACGGTGTATGTCTTTCAAATGCGGAATAAATAAATACAGAGTTCTATGTGCGAATATTCAAGCGCACCCAAACAGCACGTGGAATTAAGCGCCAAAAGAATACAAGCACAGCATAACGCCAATCAAGTGTAACAACCTGTTTTTTGCGTTCCAATGCTTTGATTATTGATTTGGCAATGGGTGCAGGTTGCATCAACATGGGATAGCGTGCACCATCGTTTAATAAATCTGTTTGTACAAATCCGGGGCGGATATCTGTAAAATAGATGGGTAGCTTTTCCATTTTGGCAAGTTGAGTCAATGCTTCGATGTAGCTGTTTTGAAACCGTTTTGTTGCCGAATAGGCAGGGGCTGTACCCAATCCTTTTGTTCCAGCGATGGAACTAATCACGCCAATATGCCCACCATTTTGTTTTTTGAAGTAGTGATAAGCAGCAGTTACCATGCGCGTAAAGCCTTCGCAATTGGTACGCAGGGTACGCATTTCTATTTCAACGTCGAGCGAGCTGTTTTGAGAACCGATACCTGAGGCTAAGAAAAACAAGTCCATACCGCCCAACTTATCAATTAACTGTTGCAACTGATCGGTAGATTCGGGCAGAGATACATCAATAACTTGAGAGACTACCTGTGTGGGGTAGTCTGCTTCAAATTGCTTCAATAACTCTTGGCGTCTACCAGCCACCCCAACTCGCCAACCACGTTCAATAAAACCTTGAGCAACCGCTTTTCCGATTCCTGATGTAGCACCTATAATAATGATTCGTTTCATCTTGATTTTATCTTTTTTAATGTGTAGCGGCGAGTCCGCTGTGGATTGATTGTTTATTTACTTACTTGAAACAAACTTTGCCAAAATGAGCAGGACAGTGAAAGTTTGGCTCGGGCAAATCGATTGGATTCCAACTTAAGAAATGAGGGTTAGCTGTTAAATCACCACATTTGTAGAAGTTCGCTTCAATCAGCTGTGGCATATCATTGATATCAAGCCCCATCAAATCGAGCGGGATAGCAACTGTTAGTGTCCACACTGAATCAAATGCACGCTCTTCAAAAGGTTCTACAGGAACGATCGAAGTAAACCTACGGATGCGTGCATACGCTTCAGGCGTTAGACCTGTTTTCTCTGTTTTAGAGACACGACTTGCAGCATCGCATGTACCAATACAATTGAATTCGAAATTCATGTACGTATCACCGCCTACTTTTCTCATAAAAAACTCCAAGCAGCTATCTTGGTGTACTGCCGAACCATCTGCTTTATGTGCAGCTTTAATCGTTTCTCCAGATACTTTGTAATGAATATATAAATCTTTATCACTATAAGCAGCCCAAGCAGCTACAGCTGGTTTGTAAGGAAACTCGCTCCAATTAACTTCATCAATATGGATAACAGGAGATTCTAATAATAAATTTTCTTCTACACAGCCTAAGTCGATTGCGTGTAGTTCTTTGATGTAAGGAATTGTTACAGTTTTCATGTTCGTGTTTATTAGATTGATTTAAAATATAGTGAATTTAAAATAGTGAGACAAAATAACGGATAGCGCCCCGAAACAAGAGACTCCGATAAGAATAATACCAATCACGCGATTGAATATCCACAGACCACGCACGTTAAATCTGTTTTTCAACTTTGCAATAAAGTACGTAATCATGAGCCACCAAAGAATCGCACCTACACCAATGCATGCAGTGCCAGCAGCAATGAGGTATATAGAATGCTCGGGCAGTATAAAACCAAAACGAGCAAAGAGGGCGATATAGAGTAATATGATAAAGATATTAGAAAATGTGAGTAGAAAGGCTGTTACAAAATCTTGTGTGTATGATGTTTTCCCTTCTCTGTTTTTTTGTAATACTTTGGAAGGATTGCTTTTAAAGGTGAAATAACCAAATACAGCCAACACTAAACTACCGATTAATTGCAGTGGAGCTTCGTTTGCTTCGATAAAATTAACGACTATCCCCATGCCTAAGCAGGTTATAATTGCATAAATAATATCTGACAATGTAGCACCCAATCCCGTAATAAATCCATGCCAGCGCCCCTTATTTAAAGTTCGTTGTATACACAATATACCAATCGGACCCATTGGAGCCGAAACTAATATACCGATAACTAATCCCTTAAATAACAAATCACCCATTGTATTATACCCTATTGTTTCTGTTTAGAAGTACAAAGATAATTTCTATTTCGATAATTTCGACAAAATATGCACGAATATCAGATAATAATAAAGCTTTTCATTATCTTTGCAAATCAAAACAAATGGCAGAATAGCCCTTGATTAGATTACCATAAATAAATCAACGATATGATTCTATTTTTTAGATCTTCAACTCAAACAGTACTCGCCGTAGAAACGACTCAATCTTTTTCTGCGGAAGATATCAAAAAATTAGTTTGGTTGTTCAGCGAGGCAACTCCTGTACAAGCGGAAACATTAGAGGGATGGTTTGTAGGTCCACGTAAAGAAATGATTACGCCGTGGAGTACAAACGCTGTAGAAATAACGCAAAACATGGGGCTAACAGGTATCCTTCGCATCGAAGAATATTTTGTAGCTACATCTGCTGAAGCTACACATGATCCAATGTTACAACGTATCTACGAAGGTCTTGACCAAGACATCTTCAAAATTGTAAGTCAACCAGAACCGATTGTTTATATCGAAGACGTAGTTGCTTATAACAAGCAAGAAGGACTTGCTTTGAGCGAAGATGAAGTTGCTTACCTAAATGAGATAAGCGAAAAGATGGGCCGTAAACTTACCGACAGTGAAGTGTTTGGTTTCTCACAAGTAAACTCAGAACACTGCCGCCACAAAATATTTGGTGGAACATTTGTAATTGATGGTGAGGAGAAAGAGACTTCTCTTTTCGATTTAATCAAAAAAACTTCGGCTGAGAATCCGAACCGTTTGGTTTCTGCTTACAAAGACAACGTTGCTTTTAACGAAGGTCCTACTGTAGAGCAATTTGCTCCAATCTCTGGAGACAAACCTGATTATTTTGCTATTAAAGATATCAAAACAGTTATTTCTCTAAAAGCTGAAACGCATAACTTCCCAACAACAGTTGAGCCTTTTAACGGTGCTGCAACTGGTACAGGTGGAGAGATTCGTGACCGTCTCGGCGGAGGTAAAGCAAGTCTTCCGATTGCAGGAACTGCTGTTTATATGACTTCATATCCTCGTACTGAGGGAGAGCGTGAGTGGGAAGCTGCTATGCCTGCTCGTCCTTGGTTATATCAAACACCTGAGCAAATCCTTATCAAAGCATCCAATGGAGCTTCAGACTTTGGTAACAAATTCGGTCAGCCACTTATCTGTGGTTCAGTGTTGACATTCGAGCATGCAGAGAACAAAAAGAAATTTGCTTTCGATAAAGTTATCATGCTTGCCGGTGGTGTAGGTTATGGTAAACATTGCGATGCACTTAAAGGCGATCCTAAACCAGGAGAGAAAGTTGTACTACTTGGTGGTGACAACTATCGTATCGGTATGGGTGGTAGTGCAGTATCATCTGTAGACACAGGTTTGTATGCAAGTGGTATTGAGTTGAACGCTGTTCAACGTGCTAACCCTGAGATGCAAAAACGTGCTGCTAACGTGATCCGTACAATCTCTGAAAGTGATAACAACCCAATCGTATCTATCCACGATCACGGTGCAGGTGGTCACTTGAACTGTTTGTCTGAACTTGTTGAGGCAACTGGTGGTATTATTGATCTTTCTAAACTTCCAATCGGAGACCCAACATTATCTGCTAAAGAGATTGTAGGTAACGAGAGTCAAGAGCGTATGGGACTACTTGTAGGTGCTGAAGCTATTGATAAGATTCAACGCATTGCAGACCGTGAGCGTTCGCCAATGTATGTGGTAGGAGAGACTACAAACGATATGAAGTTTGTATTCGAACAACCAGATGGTCAACGTCCTATCGACATCAAACTAGAATATATGTTTGGTAAACCTCCACGTACGGTAATGACCGATACTACCGTGGTAGAGAGCTACGAAGCAGTACAATATACAGAAAAAGAACTTCACCACTATTTGGAGAATGTACTTCAACTAGAAGCAGTTGCTTGTAAAGACTGGTTAACAAACAAAGTAGACCGTTCTGTAACAGGTAAGATTGCACGCCAACAATGTCAAGGAGAACTTCAATTACCATTGAGCGACCTTGGAGCTGTAGCGTTAGACTTCCGTGGTAAAGCAGGTATGGCTACTTCAATCGGTCACGCACCACAGGTAGCGATGATTGATCCAGAAGCAGGTTCAGTAATGGCTATTGCAGAATCATTAACTAACATCGTATTTGCTCCACTGAAAGACAAACTTGCAGGTGTATCATTGAGTGCTAACTGGATGTGGCCTTGCCGCAACGCTGGTGAAGATGCTCGCTTATACAAAGCTGTTGAGGCTTGTTCGGACTTTGCATGTGCTTTGGGTATCAATATCCCAACAGGTAAAGATTCTCTTTCAATGACTCAGAAATATGCTGACGAGAAGGTAATCTCTCCAGGAACAGTAATTATCTCGGCAGGTGCAGAGGTGAGTGATGTGAAGAAGATTGTTTCTCCAGTATTGGTGAACGATAAGAACACTGCACTATACTATGTAGACTTCTCTTTCGATACATTCAAACTTGGTGGTTCTGCTTTTGCACAAGCATTAAACAAAATGGGCAACGAAGTTCCAACTGTAACAGATCCAGAATATTTCGTAGATGCATTCAACGCTATCCAAGCATTAATCGAGAAAGGCTTAATCTTAGCTGGACACGATATCTCGGCAGGTGGTATGATTACTGCATTGCTTGAAATGTGTTTTGCAAACGTAACAGGCGGACTTGAAGTAAACCTTGATGCTATCGCAGAACAAGACATCATCAAAATTCTATTTGCAGAAAACCCAGGTATCTTGATCCAAGTAAAAGATAAGAAAGCGGTAGAGAAAGCATTAGAAGATGCAGGTGTAGGCTTTGCACGTATTGCGAAACTTACTGACGAGCGTCACGTAATGGTAACAAAAGAGGGTGTACAATATCAATTCGGCATTGATTATATGCGTGATGTATGGTACTCTTCTTCTTACAAATTAGATACTAAGCAATCAGGTAGCGTATGTGCGGGTAACCGTTTCGAAAACTACAAGATGCAACCAATCCAATATAAGTTCAACAAATCGTTTACGGGCAAACTATCAGCCTTTGATCTTTCGGCAGACCGTCGTGAGTCTACAGGTGTGAAAGCTGCTATCATCCGCGAGAAAGGAACAAACGGAGAGCGTGAAATGGCTTACACACTTTACCTTGCAGGTTTTGATGTGAAAGATGTTCACATGACCGACCTTGCTTCGGGACGTGAAACATTGGAGGATGTAAACTTCATCGTATTCTGTGGAGGATTCTCTAACTCAGACGTACTTGGATCGGCAAAAGGCTGGGCAGGCGGTTTCTTATTCAATGATAAAGCGAAGAAAGCCCTTGATAACTTCTATGCACGTCCCGACACAATGAGTTTGGGTATCTGTAACGGTTGTCAGCTAATGGCAGAACTAGAATTGCTATATCCAGAGCACGAAGTGAAGCACAAGATGCACCACAACGACTCGCACAAGTTTGAATCAAACTTCGTAGGATTAGAGATTCCAAAGAACGACTCAATCATGTTAAGCTCACTTGCAGGCACTAAGCTAGGTGTTTGGGTAGCACACGGAGAGGGTAAATTCTCACTTCCATACAACGAGAAAGAGTATCACGTAATTGCAAAATACAACTACGATGGTTATCCAGCCAATCCAAACGGTTCGCCACACGGTATTGCTGGTGTATGTTCTAAGAATGGTCGTCACCTTGCAATGATGCCACACCCAGAGCGTGCTATCTTCCCTTGGCAATGTGGTTACTATCCAAACGATCGCAAAGAGAACGACGAAGTAACTCCATGGATGGAAGCATTCGTTAATGCGCGCAAATGGATTGAAGCGACTAAGTAAGCTTATTAGACTATAATATATAAAGAGAGGTATTCCTAGTGATGGGGATGCCTCTTTTTTTTGTTAAATAGGTTGAGGTAGATGACTCTATGTGAAAATAATTTATCTTTTCCCTTTTTCGAATAAAATAAAAGCATTACCTTGCACGCTTCACCTCCATAGCGGTGTATTTGTACTTTTTTAGACCTAAAACGATACAATTTCTTAACCTATTAATAGTATATACATATGAGAAATCTAATCTTCATTTCATTTTTGTTTTTACTGTTTTCCTGTAAAGGAGATTCACAGAAAAAAGAAGCAAAGCAAGAGACCAAACAAGAGCCTGAATGGTTTTCTATTGAATTGGCAAAAACCTTAACAGATGCAACGACAGATCAAAAGCCTTACTCTACGTTTGTTAAAGACATAGAGTATATACCACTACAAACAACCTCTAAAAGTCTCATTGGTGGGGGGAGACGTGGTATAAAAATTCATGCTGTTACTAAAAAGGTAATTGTTGCTGATATGAAAATCTTTAACCGTAAAGATGGTCGTTATATCGGTGATCTATTAAGTCGAGGGCAGGGACCCAAAGAGTATCTTTATCCTGATTTTCTAGTTGCAGATGATGACCGTGAGGAGTTTTACTTGGTCGAGTCAGATAAAAAAAGGATGCATATAGTCGGCTATGATAACAGCTATAAGAAAGAAGCGGCTTGGGATAATGATTTTACTAAAAATATGATAGCTCTTGGAAATGGAAACTTATTAATAATAAGAGGTCAGATGTTGAAATATGGTTATGATGATTTTCAAATTATAAACATTGACACCAATAAAGTGCTAAGTAAACGAAGCTCTTCTGCTTTTACCAATCTTGAAAACATAGTGGATCACAAACATATTGTTAAATACAATACGAATGGAATGATCGTAACTACGGCGAAAAATATATTTTGGAGATACAAAGATAATATTCGCTATTACGATTATCTTACGGATTCTCTTTTTACAATAGATAAAGACATGCATGTGAAGTCTATCGGAACACTAGATTTTGAGAAACTGAAAAATACAAAAGATCAAGCACAGGTTCCTTTTTTTAAGCAATCTTTTTTTACTTGGAGCATACATAAAATCGTAGAAACTTCAGATGAGATTCTATTCTCGTTCAATTCTCGTATGATGAAGCCGAGGGGAGGTTCAAACTATTTTCTAACCTACTCAAAAGTAGATAAAACAACAAAAATAACAACACAAGGAGATCGAGTATTGCCAGAAGGTATATTGCCACCATCACCCTATATAAATGACTTTGATAATGGAGTAGCCTTTTCTCCTACGCATGCAACTCAAAATGAATCTGCTTACTACGATTTAATTTCAGCAGAATCCATTAAAGAGCTAGTGGAAGAAAAAGGAGCAGCTGCTTATACTACCGAAAAAGAAAAAGCCTTTAAAGCAATGGCAGATACGCTAAAGTATGATGACAACGAGGTGGTTGGTATATTGCATGTAGATTGGTAAAGCGCATAGATTGCTTTACAAACCAACTTGTCCTAGAATCATATTTGGGATTATTATTTAGGCGTAGATAATAATAATAATGGCTTATCCAACGTGTTATTATTTCAGATACAACACAGCTACCCATTATTACATAAATAAGATATTTTGTCCTATTTGCTATCTTTTTGATGCAAAAAGAGCATATTTACTGATTCTGTCTTTCTCTATTTTAGGGCAAATAGGAGGGTTCAGCGTCTAATTGAGGGTATATTATAGGGTTTTGAGCCATAGACTATAGCTTTCTCAGCAAAATACTAGTACTTTTTCTCCAAGATACTAGTACCTTTTGGAGTAAACCCAAGTACTTTTTGGTCGGAAAGTACCTAGTTTCGGGTCAAAAAGTATGCGGATTTTTGATTGAGCCACTATATCGGTGCTAAAAAGGTATTTGTTAGTGCTATTTTTGAGCTATAAGAGAAGTGTAGACGCCCAATATAGAAATAGCACTATGATCTATTATTCTGATATATAGCAATAAGGGGATAATAAATAGCGCCTGAATAGGTAAAACAGACACAGTATGAATCAAAACAATATCAATACGAAAAAGCTAAACTTCGCCACAATGCATTATTGCATACAACCCATCAGATAAGGTGTAATAAGACTTATACTGAGCAGTTTAATTATCATAATGTCAAAAAGAGTAATGGAGACAAAAGAACGTGTATACAATGTGGTTACTATCCAAACGATCGCAAAGAGAACGACGAAGTAACTCCATGGATGGAAGCATTCGTTAATGCGCGCAAATGGATTGAAGCGACTAAGTAAGCTTATTAGACTATAATATATAAAGAGAGGTGTTCCTAGTGATGGGGATGCCTCTTTTTTTGTTAAATAGGTTGAGGTAGATGATTC
>CAMQTD010000095.1 GCA_947036995.1 uncultured Parabacteroides sp. | reverse complement strand
TTACATTCATTCGTTTGTTTATTATCATAAAAGAGTACACATGAGATACGTCGTTCTATTTATACTATTCATATTACAAGCCCAATTTGCATGGAGTCAAACAGAAACTACCTATGCAATTAGAGGTGTTGTTATAGATGATCTTACGCGCAAACCCATCTATAATACGGGTGTTATTATTTGGGGCACTACACAAGGTGCTGCAAGTGACTCGCTAGGAGCGTTCAGTATAAACAATGTAAAACCAGGAACATATCGCTTAAAGGCATCTTTTCTCGGCTACAAAACATTTGTTTCTGCCGAATTTAGCGTAACAAACAAAAATCAATATATTCCGATCACACTAGAAGAGACCTCACAAGAGATCGAAACATTCAGTGTAATAGCCTCTCCGCTTCGTAAAACAGTGGAGACTCCACTTGGCATACAGGTGATCGGACTCAAAGAGATCGAAAAAAGTGCTGGGGCAAACAGGGATATCTCGCGCGTTATTCAATCGTTTCCCGGTGTAAGCTCTGCTGCCGCATTTCGGAATGATTTGATGGTGCGTGGTGGTGGTCCTTCAGAGAATCGTTTCTTTTTAGATGGCGTGGAGATTCCGAATATCAATCACTTTTCTACACAAGGGGCTTCGGGCGGACCTGTTGGTATCATTAATCCCGATCTGGTGCGAGAGATTAATTTCTATACCGCTGCATTTCCGACCAATAGAGGGAATGCGCTGAGTTCGGTGCTCGATTTTAAATTGCGCGACGGAAATCCTGATAAAATAGGCGTAAAAGCAGTAGTCGGGGCTTCCGAAATTGCAGGTACGGTAGATGGTCCGCTAGGCAAAAAATCTACATGGCACGTATCTGTTAGAAGATCGTATCTTCAGTTTTTGTTTGATTTAATTGGTCTACCTTTTCTCCCAACCTTTACCGATGCTCAGTTTAAATTCAAAACGCGCTTTAATTCAAAAAATGTATTAACAATCTTGGGATTGGGTGCTATAGATGATATGAAACTCAATACTGATATGGAGGATATGAGCGACGAGAATCAATATATATTAGATTATCTGCCTGTTATTAAACAAAAAACATACACTTTGGGCGCTGTTTATAAGCATTTTGCAGGCAATAACATCCATACGTTTGTATTAAGCAGAAACTACTTGAATAATAAAAACATTAAGTATAAGGATAATGAAGTATCTGCCGATAATCTGATGCTGCGCTATGGATCGAACGAAATTGAGAATAGGTTTAGAAACGAAAATGTATTTCGGCTGCCCTCGGTTGTTTTAAATATAGGTGCAAGCCTCGACTATGCACAATATGATAATACGACCTATCAACGGATTTTTGCACAAACGCCTCAACTATTTACCTATCAAACGGATTTAAACCTCTGGAAGTATGGAGTCTTTGCCTCGGCTCAATATGAGAGTCCGGACGAGTTATACACGCTATCGGCGGGTGTAAGGGTAGATGGATCGAGCTACTCGGCAGAGATGGCTAATCCGTTTAAACAGTTCTCGCCACGTATCTCGGGATCGCTTCGATTAACGCCTCAACTCTATCTCAATGCGCATGTGGGGCGCTACTTTCAGCTCCCCTCCTACACCTCGCTAGGATTTAAGGATAGTACGGGGCGGTATATTAATCGAATCAACAAGATTCGTTATATCCAATCCGATCAGCTAAGTGCTGGAGTTGAATACCGTTTATCTCCTCATCTAAAATTAAGTGCCGAGGGGTTTTATAAGCGGTATAATCAATATCCACTTTCGCTGATAGACTCTATTCCGCTTGCCTCAAAAGGGGCAGATTATGGTGTAGTGGGCAATGAAGCGGTGGTTTCGACCGCCGAAGGGCGTGCGTATGGGGCGGAAGTAATGGCGCGCTGGTATAATCATCTTGGATTATCGTTTATAGCCTCGTATACTTATGTGCGCAGCGAATTTAAAGATGTACGCAATAAAACGCGCTACATCCCCTCTGCTTGGGACAACAGACATCTACTCACCATAAGCGGCTCGTATGCGCTACCCAAAAACTGGGATATAGGGGCTAAGTTTAGATGTGTAGGTGGTGCGCCATACACCCCTTATGATTTAATCAATGGTAATTTGGTTGATGTATGGGATACGCAAGGCAAGTTAGCATACGACTATGAACAATTTAACAGCAAACGATTGGGGGCATTTAATCAGCTAGACCTCCGCGTGGACAAGACCTTTTATTTCAAAAAAGTAATTTTAGGGCTATATATTGACATCCAAAACATACTCAACAGCAAATACAAAAGTCCCGATCTATACATTAGAACCGGCAAAACTATCGATTCTCCCGAAGGAATGCGCTACGAATTGCGTTCGATTAGCAACGAAAGTGGAACTATTTTACCCTCTATAGGGATTATGGTTGAGATATAACGAACGTAAAAAAAGTTCAACTTATTGCTTTCAGCGTTAAAGGTTAGATAACATAAGAGAATTACAGCCAGCAAACAGACTCATTCATAGAGGTTTTAACACATCGAATCTATAACTTTTTTATCTATTACATGTTTAATTAAAATAAGCAAGAATATTAAATTGTGAGTGTCAATATATTCAAGCAAAATTTTAAATTAAATGACTATGAAAAAAATTTTATTAGCAGCCCTAGCGGCAAGTGCAATGTTTTCTTGTAATAGCAAGGAGATTGATGGTACAGGTAACCAAGATGGTACAAGTTCTGTAGTAATTAAATTGGAGCAAACAGATTTAACAAAAGGTGTTACGCCTGAAAAGGGTGATCCAGAGTATGCTGTTATTAAGTCTGCCGTTATTTACTTTATTGATGGTGGAGGAAATAAGGTTTATCAGCGAGAATTAACCGCTGCTGAAGTTACAACTATTGCAAATACAACAACAACAGCAGGTGATAACGAGATTGAAATTGCAGGTATTCCTAATACTGCTGAAACACTTTATTTCTTAGCTAATACCAAAACGGTTGCTGAGCCACTATTGCCTGCAATCGCAGGAACAGGATCTGCAGAGGCTAGATTACGTATTGACGACTTACAAGGAGACGCGGTAAACGCTCCAATGGCAGGTCAAAGTGGAATTTTTGCACTCGTACCTGGAACAACAACAAGTTTCACTACATCCGTAACAATCTCTCCTATTGTTTCGCGTATTGAGGTTAGTAAAATCATTTGCGATGAACTTGACCCTAATGCAGCAACTAGTATCACATCGTATAAACTTACAGGTGTATATGTTAACTATACAAGACCAAATGTATTAATAGCAGGCACACCATATGCTGGAGACACCCCTGGTGATATCAGAAATCAATCAGGATGGGGTACTGCAGGATGGGATTCATATCTTACAAATAATTTTATTTTCCCATATTACTCGCTTACTCCTGCAACTATCCCTACAGGTTGGAAAAATAATACATTTGTAGATTATTGTACACCTCCTACTGCAGATCTAATGTTTTACCCAAGTACAACTACAGGTTCTACCAATGTTGAGCCTGCAGACAAACCAGCTTGGGCATATCAGGTTTGCCCTGCTGCCATAGGTGCAGATCTTCCACATCTTATATTTAAGTTAGAAGATGTAGACTACAAATCTAATCCTGATGCTGCAGCTACTGAATATCTTACCGTAACTAAGTATCAAACAGAGGTTGGAGCTCCAATCACAGCATTTGAAAGAGGAAATGTTTATCGTATCAAGGAGTTGAAATTTACGCACGAAAATGCAACTCCAAAACCTTACGAAAAAAATGTAACTGTAACAGCTACTGTTACTGTTGATCCTTGGGTATTAAATACAATGATTCCTGACTGGGATTAAATTAATAAACTATCAATACTATGCCCTCTTCTCCAAAGAGGGCATAGTGTTACTAACAAATTTATTATGAAACGTATATATATAAATATAATTATTGTTTTACTACTGCTGCTGCAAGGTTGCATAAAAGATGATTTATCGACCTGTAAAACAGAACTATTACTCAGATTTCGATATACACTTAATACTGAATATGCGAATCTATTTTACCCAGAGGTAAACCGTATAACTGTTTATATATTTGACAAGAATGGTAAATATGTAAGTAATTATTCAGAACAAGGTGCTGTATTAACAAACGAGTATGTGATGCATATTCCTCTTCCGAGGGGTAAATATCATGTGGTGGCCTATGGGGGCCCATTAACAACATACAATGTAGGTACCCTTAACAGTGGTGCAAGTGCATTAAACACAACGCTTGTTAAAGGGGTTACTGATATGAACGATTTGCATATCGAACTAAAAAACAAAGATGGTGAAACGGGGTTTCTATATCCCGCAAGTGTGCCTGACAATTTATACGTAGGACTAGACACAGAGTCTTTCTCTTCAATGAATGACCAAAGAATAACAGATATATACTTGACTAAAAACACAAATACTATCAAGGTCAAGATAAATGATCCGAACTATACGGATTTACCATACGAAGTGTATATTACAGATAAGGATGGTCGATATCACTTTGACAATAGCATAGATACAACACATTCACATTTTAAATACAAACCAATAAATACGATTCACCAACCTAATTATATGGAGGTAGATTTAAAAAAGATGCGCTTAATGCTAGAGAACTCTCCAATGCTTGTAATTAAGCAAAGCGGTAGTACAAGAAGTCCTCTCAGGAATAATCCAGACATTATCTACAATAAAAACATGATAGATCAGATCTTAGACACTGGAAAATATTCTACTCAAGAAGATTTAGACCGAGAAGATGAATATCTCTTTGAGATAACATTCCCTTCGACCGACTTGAGTACAGGAATTATTGTTTCAGTCAATGGGTGGGTAATTAACAATATCAAACCTGAACTATAATAGTAAAGAGAATACACTTTTTTAATATGCAACATTATAGAATATAAAGCTATGAAGTATAGATTAAGCATCCTTTTTTTAAGCGCTCTGCTACTAGGTGCTTGCACCAAAGAGAGTAGTTTGGACGATATACCTAAAACAAAAAGTATTGATATGGTTTTATCAATCAATACATTCGCGGCTAATGATCCTATATCGGTAAGCCAAGATCAAACATTCAGTAGCTTAGCGATATATTTATTTAATAACGATGCTACTTTCTCGACCGATATGGTGATGTTATTAAACTCGTTCACATCGGTTAACGCAATGGATATTCCCATCGTGAGTGTACCTGGAGATAAAGTGATGTATCTGATCGCTAATTACACAGGAAAAACATTTAAGCTAACGGACGGGGCACCCATCACACTAGGTGCTACAACAACAAAACAGCAGTTAGATGATCTGATTACAGAAACAGCTACAGGATTCTCTCCTAATAAGTTACTAATGATGGGTAAAAAAGAGATTACAATCGCACCTGATGATGATGATACACAATTTAGTATGCTGCTACATAGACTGCAAGCACGTGTAGATCTGCACGTTTATAAAGGTGTGAACTTTGGCACAAATACGATTAAATTGGTCTCTGCAAAACTTAATAATCAAGTACTAAATAGTGAGGTTGATTTTGATTATACAGTAAGTACTGCACAAATGCTTGCTTCGCCAATGTATAATAATCAGATAATTTCTAATGAGGTTCTGCTAACGCCTTACATAGCTGGAACTATTTTAGACCCAAACAGTAGCGATGCGAGATTTTACAGCTATCAGAATCTTGTCACTGTGCAGTCTCCTATACAACCAACAACACCGAATTTGGAGTTGACAATTCATGTAAATGGAGTACCTGAAACATATAAAGGGTACTTTACAGATGATAATCAAGCTGCTAATGAATATTCGTTATTACAAAATAACGTGTACCAGATTCTAGCCATTCTCGATACAGATTCGAAGATAGTACTGAATATGAATGTGATACCTTGGAATCAGAAAGATATGGAGCACAATAGACCCATCATTGCGAATGATTTTGTGTTTGGCGCTTGGGGTACAAGTGTGGGCGGAATGAATGGACAAGTGATGCATAGTAACATCGGTGAAATTAAAGATGCTGTATTTGAATTCGAACTCAAAACGCCTATCGGTGCAGCATGGACAGCTACACTTACAAACGGTCTTGATTTTGCATTCGCATCCTCTACCGCAGGCACAGGCATACCAACTGTTTCGCAAGGCGTAACAGATCCTGGATCTCCTTCAATTATTGCAGTAAGAGGATTGAAAAGATGGACGGGTGTTTCGCGCGAAACAGAGTTTTACATCACCGTTAATGGTAATGAAGTGCCAATTAATCCAATTATTGGAGCAGATCGTCTGTATGAAGGTACAGATACAAGAATAAAAATTAAACAAGTAGCATCCTTTTAATTAATTAAGCGATGAAAAATCTAATTTATATAGTTTGTTCAGCAATTCTTTTATTTTCTTGTTCGACAGAACTTGATATAGAGCATAAGAAAAATGAAGGTTCGATTGTTCTTAAAATGCATCCCAACGATGCTTCTGTAAAGACGCGTGCAACCGAGCCAGGTAGTGATCCTCTCAATGAGAATAAAATTGAGAATATGCATGTATTCTTCTTTAGACAGATTGAGGCTGATTCAGAACCTTGTTTGCAATACGAAAGTGCAACAGGGTTATCTTTTGAAGGTGCAAGTGTCCATTCTAAAGATTTAACTACACTCAAAAGTATATTTGACGTAGATGTTGAATATGATATTTATACGATTGTAAATCTGCCTGCGGATGTAACCATCCCCGCTAATATTACACTCGGAACAATTAAATCACTGCGTTCGCTAACACCAATTACAAGTGAAAGTGTGCAAGATAACTTTGTTATGGATGGGAAAGCATCCCACGTGTTAAACCCATCTACATTAACACCGATCGTTTCTGTAGATATGCCACTTAAACGAGCAGCTACTAAAATTCGGTTACAGCTTGTTTTAGATCCAAATTCGGATATAAGCAGTGCCACAGAAGCACATGCCTCGCTGAAAGATTTCGCTAACGTTGGCGCGTTGATAGACGAAAATCCGTACCAATTAACAGCTTCTGATTATGATGCTACGGTATACAAAGCAGGTACACCTACTACGACATTTACATTTTATGCCTACGAGAATAACTGGGGTATTACAACCGAAAATGAAACCCATTTGATGGTAAACATTCCTTACGATGCTGTAACTACAAACTATTATCGCATACCGATTAATAAGTATGCAAATAATGTAGAAACAGGGCGTGTAGAGCGAAATATGATTTATGATGTGCTTGCTTATATTGATACAAAAGGATCGTCTACCGAAGATGGTGCCATCACAATTAATAGCAATTGCATGATTACGGATTGGACATCGCACGAGGTTATTCTTAAAACAATAAACCAACACTATTTAGGTATCAGCGAAAATGATATTGTGATGCCTAACATTAACTCATTTACACTGAGTTATGTTTCGGATCTACCGATTAGCATCACGAATATAACAGCGATGTGTACACAATATAGCACTACAGGTACGCCTTCTGATGTAAATTACAGCAGCGGACAAGCTCAGTTCCCATCCTTTACAGTAAATGCAGCGGCTAGTACAATTACAATAAACAGTGCTATCCCGATTAATTATGTACCTAAGTACATGACATTTACGGTAACAAATAATCAGGGATTGAGTTTAGAAGCCCAGATTGTGCAGTACCCTGTAAGGTATGTAACAGCTCGGCTCTCTTCAGGTAATGTAAAACCTCAATATTATGCAGGAGGTAGAAACCGTAACCTTTTTACAGTAAATACATTGGTTCCAAGTACAGATGGATCATACACGTTGGGCGATCCTACAAATGGATATGCGCTAACAGATTCTTCAGCTATAGGAAATAAAATGGTATCTCCTCGCTTTATTATTGCTTCGCAATATGGAATATATACAAAAAACAACTATAAAGGGTCGCAAGAACGTTGCTTTCTGTATGCCGAAGATATATACCGCAGTGGCTGGAGATTACCTACAAAGTCTGAAATAGAGTTGATAAATAATATTCAAGACGACCCGAATAGTGCTGTAAAGGCTTTGCTTGCAGGTAGTGCCTACTGGAGTGCTTATAAATATCAGTATTACAACTTTAATAATAATAGTTGGATAACTACAAATGCAACTGGACGAGCTTTTGTTAGAGCCGTATATGATTTATACAAAGACGAACAATAAATAATAAAGAACATGAAACAGTTATTATATATATTATTTGCACTACTACTTTGTAGTTGTACAACTGAAAGTTTTGATATTGATAAGCCCACAGAAGGGGGCGAAGTAACAGTGCGCTTCAAGGTTGATGTGCCTGAACCTCAGCCAATGGCTAATACGCGGGCGATTGACGAAAACTTACTCTCATCGCTTTACTTATTAGTATTTGACGAGAATGAGCGTTTTATAAGTAGGCATGAAGCTACACTTACAGGTACTAGCTATGTTGTTACTCTTCCGCAAAGTAACGAAGAGCGTACAATCCATTTTATTGCAAACTACGATTGGACTGGTTTTGACGATATACTATCGCTAACAAAAGATGAGGGTGAAATTATTGCACCGCTTAAATCGACAAATTTAATCTTTTGGCAACGCGTACCATTAGTAGATGGGATTACGACTAGCAGTCTGTCGGCTCAACCAGTCTCACTGATTCGAAATATGGCTAAATTCTCGCTTGAGAATTTAGCGAGTTCGGGTTTGACAAATGCAAAGTTTGCACTCTTTAATCAGGCTAATGTAGGGAGTGTTGCTCCTTTCAATACTACAAATAGTATGTTTGAATCAGTTATTACAGAACCTGTTGGCGTTACATTTACAAATGCTACAACATTAAGCGTTGACAATATCTATACTTTCGAACGCAGAAACTCAATCGTTACCACAAACCCCACCTACGTAATTGTAGAGGGAACATACGATGGCGCTACCTATTATTATAAGATTGATATTATAGATGATAGTAAAAACATGTACGACATACAGCGAAACGTATGGTTCAAAATAATAATAGAAAGTGTTACAATGGCTGGATACTCAACAATTGAAGCCGCCAAAAGTGCTCCTGCATCGAATAACATCTCTGCATCCGTGCTACTACAGTCCTACCCGACCATCTCAGATGGTTCGTTTGTATTATCTGTCGACAAAACAACACACTCTTTTACAGAGAATGGACAAATGCTAAATGCAAATACTATATACGAAACAGTAGGTGGTGTAGTGCAGAATAGTTCGGTTGTAGTTACATTGATTCAAGATCCTAACTTCCCAGTTGTAGATGGTACTGTTGCATATGACATAACAACTGGAAATTTAACAGCTACCATCCACGATATTCCTGCTAATGGTGTGGCACACACAGCTACGATTAAAATTGTAGCTGGTAACCTATCTCGAACCATACGCTTACTACTGCATGCGCCGTTCACCTTTACAAATATAAGTATGACTCCTTCGGTAGTACCTAATGTATTGGAATCTGCTGCTACGCTTAAATTTACTATTCCTGCGGAGGCGGAGTATCTTGTACCTTTTAATTGTTATATAACTACGGCTTACCTAACACCTACTTTTGGTAATATCGAAGTTATATACGAAAATGGATTGTATAAATACAAGTGGAAAGTTACTGCCGTTGGCGAACAGACAATAAATCTTGAAACCAATACAGACAATGCTGCGGAAACTGTATTTATTGAGGCTAATTTATTTGATCGTGGAGAAGTTGTATATACGAATAATAATAGTGTGCATCGTTTCTCTAATGTTGTATTAACCCCGAACCGTGTCGATTTTGGCATTGGTGAAGCTGTACAATTAAAGTTCTCAGTTCCTACGACTGGCTCATATAAAATATACACATCAAATCTAGACCCTATAAATGGATCTGTTACAGGAGGTTTTTATACTTATGTAGCTGCAAATGCGGGAGAACAAATTGTTGATTTTACAACAAACAAACAAAACGTTAGAGAAACCATTCGCTTAACAGGAGTAGATTACCTTGACCATACAGTTGAGCTAAAAAATCAATTAGTGGATATATCTGGTAACTTAACGTATGCAGGATCGAATACTATTAATAATGGGATTGTCAATATTAGCGTAAATGGTGCGATTGTTTCAATTATAACAACGAATGCTGCGGGTGCCTACCAAACATATATCGAAGCAAAGATAGGCGATCTAATCACTTTCACCTATGGCTCTTATAACGCTACAGCAACTATAACTACGGCACAGATGACCATTACGAAAAGCTTAACATAAGGAACTGTTAAGTATAGATCCGAAAAAAGGCTAAACAATATAAATTGTTTAGCCTTTTTTGTTGTCGAGGTACCAGGATTCGAACCTGGGACCCCTTGTTCCCAAAACAAGTGCGC
>CAMQTD010000094.1 GCA_947036995.1 uncultured Parabacteroides sp. | reverse complement strand
GTTAACATTTTTTCTATCACTTTACTATCACTTCTCTATCACTCCTCTATCACTCGTTATTATTGCTGCTTAGCGAGTATGCTTGGCACACACAAAAAGGAGGCATTTTTCGGTAATATCACTACATGCAAATAGATATAATACACTTATATAAAATGATTTACCTATATACTATTTTTGAAAAAGACACCTATCTATAGTTGCTGACACCCGGGTGTCAGATAGGTTGTCACCCGGGTGTCAGCGCCTTTACACCCGGGTGTAAAATGCGTTACCACCCGGGTGTCGGAAAAATTAGATAAGCATATGCTCCTATTTTTGTGCCGAGCCACAACATTTTATGCAGCTACTTTGCTGCGCTGTTGATGTAGGAATGTGTAAAAAAAGTACTGTTTGATATTTTGGAAACAATTGGAGTGGGAGAGGGGAGTAATTAATCTTTAGACAAAAAAAGTAGGGTTATATATATCATAAGCAGAACAATAACGATTGCATCATTCAAAACGGGTAATTAAAAGGGGGTCTGTTTGTGGATGGGGTGGGTACAAAAAAATTAAGGGGTGTCTCACGACAACCCCTAACCAACTTTGTTAACCTTAAATCTAATACTATTATGAAAAAACCACAGCACAAAGATATGCCTTTTTTTGATATTGTCAATAGCTGAAAGGCTATTAAATATACAAAAAGAATTAACAGTATCTAATGAAACTGATTTTATAATTAAATCCGTTAACATCAGTTTTATTGTGTTGCAAAACATATTAAAACTGATGTTTTATGCGTGTATTACGACAACGAAGGCGATTAATCGGTTGCGTTGAAATAATCTGCTTTATATATGTAATCTATAGCTTACAGAAGAATGTAACGAAAAATGGCACCGTAAAATCTACTGCTGCACCATGAAAGATGGCAACAAACACAAGATCTTTACCCGAATAACGTGTAATAATAGGGAGTGTTGTATCCATTGTTGTAGCTCCACCAGCACAGATTGGTGCATAACGACCAAAATATCGTACCAGTAAGGGCGCACCCAACAGTGCAATCAGCTCGCGAAAGATATTAGCCATCAATGCAATCGTACCCAGTTCTGCCCCTTTAAACTCTGTTATAAATACAGACGAGAGTGAATAATAGGCAAAGCCCGACCCAACCGCCAAGCAATCTGTGATGCTCCGATCTTTTAGAAAAAAACTAACTATAATCACACCAACAAAAGTACCCAATATGGTTGCTAACGGAACAAATAATACCTTACGGTTCACACTTTTGATAATCTGCTTTAATTTCTTATCACTACCAATCCCTGCACCGACTAAAAACATCAAACCGCACAAGGCATAAAGCGTATAATCGTTCTCAATCATACTAGCTGGCAACCAACCACCATACCCAAGTATCAATCCTAAAATAAAGAATGATACAATAACAATACTTCCCTTCATTACTTTTTCCCCTCTTTAAATACGTAACGTGCCACTAACCAAGCTGCACATACACTTCCTAACACACCACCAACTGCAAGTAAAAAGGCATCTAAACCTATGGTCGTAAAACTATGAACCACCTCTTTATTAACACCTACCGAAACTCCCAAAAGAAAAAGAAGAAGAAAAATCGCGAGCGAAATCAATCTCCCTACATACGATACAACTGCTTGGTTCCGCAAAAGGTAACCAAACAGAAGCCCTCCAAGCATAAATCCGATAACAGTAAACATAGTATATTTATTTTATGATGTAACTCCATATTACACTACAAAGTAGTGTAAACACAAAAAACCCTTTGTAAATTTCTTTACAAAGGGTTTAACAGTGCGGCTGAAGGGACTCGAACCCCCACGCCTCTCGGCACCAGATCCTAAGTCTGGCGCGGCTACCAATTACGCCACAGCCGCTTTATCTGTGATTGCAATGCAAAGGTAGGTCTTTTTTTCAATACTGCAAGCTTTTTCTTATTTATTTTTACTTTTTTCTTTTAATAAGTGATTTATTGCTGCATTTATCATAGAATCGTCTCCATTTGCTGCTGCATTGAGGTCTAAATCTACTTTGATATCGGGGTCAATGCCATATTCCGTATCTTTCATATCTGCATCTAACATCGGGGAGGTAGAAAAACGCACCCCCCAACCATTCGGAAGTTCTGAATAAAAAGGGAATCCACTACCGCCACCCGTGCGATCGCCCATAATGGTTACGTTGGGTAGTAACTTCATTTTAGTTATAAAATCGTTGGCTGCACTGTAACATCTTCGGTTGGTTAGTACTACAACAGGTCTGAACCACATAATTCGATCGGGTGTAGGCTCCAGATAAACGGGGAAAGGTTCAGAAAATTGCTGATGACCTGGTCCGGTTTTATGCTTTACGTAACCGCATAGCATCTTTTGCTCAACAAAACGAGAGGCTATTCGGTCCGAATTAACCAACGAACCACCGCCGTTGTTTCTAATATCGATAATTAACCCTTTGCAATCTCTAAATGCGTATAACATATAGTCTAAGTTAGTATCTCCCACACCACTCGCAAAGCTTTCGTAATGAAAATAGCCAATACTATCGGTTTGCCCAGCAATCATCCCTTTGGGAAATGCCTTATACTTAACGCCTCCAGCCATTTTATAGTCGGTACCTAGATACTTCGCCTGCGAGCCAATTACCAATCGCTCCATATAATTGTCTGGATAATCTTCGTACCACTTCCAATAACGCGAAACATCAAAGGATGAAAACAGGTTGGTGTGTCCATCTTTAAGCTCTCCGAGCATTGTGCCAAGCAGATCAAATAGTTCGTACTGATTCAGCGTATCTGACATTTGTAGGGCGTAGCGATCATGTACCTCATTCCAATCTACATCTTTGTACTCAAAAAAGCAGTAGTGTTCGTCCATTATTTGCCATAGTGCCTCAAAGTTATCTTTAGGCAGCTGGGTGTAGTGCCCCTCTTTCTCACACGAGATACAGAGTAGAGTCGTACAAATGGTAGCGAAAAATATATAAATTCGATTCATACAATAATTTATTTACTTGTTATTCAGCTCTTACGTCTTTACTCAAATCAAAACCTCCCTCAAATTGATTGTCTGTAATATCTACATTCACAACACGCTCAAAGAAAAATGGTTTCGTATTCCAGTGGAAAGCTGGGTAATCGCTGTTCTTTCTTATTATATTGTTCCTAAATACCAATCCATCTACCGATTTAGCATACAGAATTGGTGTATCGAAGGTTTCAAATTCGTTGTTCTCAATCACTATACCACGGTGAAAATACTTTTTTTGTCCCTTTAGGTCAGGTATTTCAGGATAGATGGAGATCACTGCATTGGTAAACTGAAACATATTTGTGAGCGAATTAATAAACCTATTGTTTCGAATGGTTACATCTTGGCAAGCGCCTGTCTCGAACCAACCATTGCAGTCGCCACAAAGGAGAATTGCTGTTCCTGAGGTGTGATCGAATATATTATTTTCGACAACTACTTTCTTCGGTGTACTAAAAAGCGTACCGCGCGCGCGGTTATTTTTAATTATATTGTCGGCAAAAAGAACTTCGGGCGTCCATGTTAAGTTTTCAATACCAAATACACCTATTTCTGATATGTTGCTATCAACAGGTTGTTCAAAAGTTATTTCAAACTGTTTAACACCTTTATTAATAGGTTTATCAACAGCTGTAATGGCAGCAATACGATTCGTTATACCGATCAGTTCCATTGTTTTAGAGTCTACAAACTGAACCGTATCACCTACACGTCCCCATTCAAATCCCCAACTCTGCGCATGCATATAACGCGCTAATAATTTGTTGTCGGCAAGGCGTTTCTCAACTTTTAGATATGTGCCATGAATGTTTATTGCATCATCCATCATCCCTTCGTACAGTCCATTCCTCGAAATAATTGTCCCTTTACAGGCCGAAAAATGCGTTGCATCGGCTTGTGTAGTGAAATAGCGCGGATCATCTTCGGCACGCAAACAGACCGAGAATTCGTTTAACGTTATGTTTTCGCTCATTTGTGCCAGCAGTCCCATACCTTCGGCATAGTGTACTTTTACGTTGTCGAATATGGTATTGGTTGCATGCGTAATAAATATACCGGGCGTAGGGCGTCCATTCAAACGCATCGCAATAACAGTTTCTGGTGTTAGTTTCGTATTTTTCCAGTTAAATGCTTGAATGATACGTGGTGAAACCTCTACAATATGACGTGTGCCTATTCCGATATCGCTGGTGCGGTAGACTAAGCGTTTTGTATTGCCATCAAAAGCAATCCCCGAAGATGGGGTAGCCTCCCAGCCTTCTCCACTTACATAAAGCGTGCTGTCTTTCACCTCGTAATTTACCCAAGGTGCTATTTCGTACGTAATTATACCTGTTAATGTATCGTTTGCTAACACCTTAACTTGTGAGATATGAGGTGTTTTGAAATCTATGCTGAAATTTTTAAACGTACAGTTACTCGACTCTACAACCGACAAGGGAAGCATTCTGCCATGAAAAATAAAATTTGCACCACCACCATCGAACGTTACATTTTTCATCTGCTCAAAAGGAAGCCCGACCGATTTGGGGTTGTCTTGGTCGTGGTTCGAAATATAATACTCCCGCTCACCCACAGCGGCAGGGTGAAAGTTATAGGTTCCACTCGCTAGGTTGATCTTTACCTCTTCGTTGTTTACATTCTCATTTTTAATTGATTCCAATGCTTTTATAAAGATTGGCGTCATGTTTTCGGCTGTACCTGGTTTTACACCATAATCTACTAAATTATACGTCTTAACACACGAAGAGAGTGTTAAAAGTATTGTTACCAAAGAAAATAAAGGATATTTTATGCCCATAAAGTTATGTAGTTATTTAAAACATCAATGTTGTATTGCAAATTTAGGCAAAAAAATGATGCTATATAACTACTGCCTTCAAAAAACGGCATAAAATATTCTATATTATATTACATCGGGCCATTGATTCTTTTCCAATGTCCGATTCTTTTCTTACAAAGCAAGAAAAAAGTTTAAACGAATTCTCTATCTTTGTACGTCTTATAAAAATAAAACAATTAATTATATGAAACAGTACATCATCACAGCGTTAGCTTGTTTGAGCCTTATCAGCTGCGAGAACAAAAAACAAGGTTTTGAAATTGAAGGAGAGATACAAGGAGCAACCTCTGGAAAGGTTTACCTACAAGAATTCCGCAATAAAATGTTCTTTACCGTAGACTCTACAGAGATGAAAGAGGGTAAGTTTGAATTTAAAGGAGCTGTTGAGATACCTGCAATGTATGGTATTATAACTGAGGATATGAAATATCCAACACCATTCTTTGTTGAAAATAAATCTTTTGAGATGGAACTTTCAGAGAAAGGTAAAATCATCGAAGTTGAGAATTCGCCTGTCAACGATCTATATTTGGCGAACGAACAACTTGTACATCAAAACAATTTCGACATTGATACATTGGTTGCAAACAACCCAAACTCAACTGTTGCAGCATTTTACTTATATCGTTTTTTTACCTACCGTCTGCCTTTGGAGCAAGTAAAAGCATTACGTGCTAAATTCACAGCCGAAGTACAACAATCAGATTATATCAAACAATTAGATCAAATTATCGCTACACTTGAGAAAGTACAAATTGGTAAAGTTGCGCCAAACTTCACTTTGCCTGATGTAGATGGTAAAGAGGTTTCGCTAAACGATTTCCGCGGACAGTATGTATTTATTGATTTCTGGGCTTCATGGTGTCCTCCATGTAGAAAAGAGAATCCAAATGTAGTAGCTGCATACGAGAAGTTTAAGGGTAAAGATCTTACCTTTATTGGTATCTCGTTAGACAAAAGCAAAGCAGCTTGGTTAAAAGCAATCGAAGCCGATCAATTGAATTGGGTCAATGTTTCTGATCTTAAATTTTGGGATGCAGAGGTAGCAGCTATGTATGGTGTACGCTCTATTCCTTCGAATGTATTGATTAGTCCTGAAGGCGTAATCATCGCTAAAAATTTAAAAGGAGAGGCTTTACATACTAAACTGGCTGAATTATTGAAGTAATTGGTATATAATAGAAAAAAGTCATCTCACCGAAGTGAAATGACTCTCTACAAAGTTAAACCAAAAGAGTAATTTTTATCCTGAGATAATGTCTTGTACCTTTATAACAACAAGCTATAGGATATGTTCAGTTAAAATGCTTTTTTTCTCTTTGTAGGGCTATTTAATAGTATAACTACAACAGTTAGCATAAATCAATCAACGAAAAAAACAAATTTAAAAATAGATAGACAAGCGTATGGAATACAATTTTAAATCCATTGAAGAAAAATGGCGCGCGTATTGGGTAGAGAATGCCGTGTATAAAGTAAAAGAAGATGAAACGAAGCCAAAGTATTATGTACTAGATATGTTCCCTTATCCATCAGGTGCAGGGCTACACGTAGGTCATCCACTTGGATACATAGCCTCAGATATCTATTCGCGCTACAAACGCTTGCAAGGATTCAACGTATTGCACCCGATGGGATACGATGCTTATGGACTTCCTGCCGAGCAATATGCGATCCAAACAGGTCAGCATCCCGATGTAACGACCAAAAAGAATATTGCCCGCTACCGTGAGCAATTGGATAAAATCGGATTCTGTTACGATTGGAGCCGTGAGGTACGCACCTGCGAACCAAACTATTATAAATGGACACAGTGGGCATTTATTCAAATGTTCAACAGTTATTATGATAATACGCTTCAAAAAGCAATGCCTATCGCAACCTTGATTGAAACATTCAAAACACAAGGAACCGAAGGCGTTAACGCTGCATGTAGCGAAGAACTTGCTTTCACTGCCAGCGAATGGGCTGCTAAAAGCGAAAAAGAGCAACAAGAAACGTTACTTAATTATAGAATTGCTTACCTAGGCGACTCAATGGTAAACTGGTGTCCTAAATTAGGAACCGTATTAGCCAACGACGAAGTTAGCGAAGGACTTTCGGTACGTGGAGGCTATCCTGTAGAACAAAAAGTAATGCGCCAATGGTGCTTACGCGTTTCTGCTTATGCACAACGTTTGTTAGATGGATTAGATACATTGGATTGGAGCGATTCATTGAAAGAGACACAGAAAAACTGGATCGGACGTTCGGAAGGTGCCGAGATGCAGTTTAGCGTAAAAGATAGCGACATCGACTTTACCATCTTCACCACCCGTGCAGATACTGTATTTGGTGTAACCTTTATGGTATTAGCTCCCGAAAGCGAATTGGTAGACCAACTAACTACCCCTGCACAACGTGCCGATGTAGATGCTTACGTACTACACACTAAAAAGAGAACCGAGCGCGAACGTATTGCTGACCGCAGCGTAAGTGGTGTATTCTCTGGCTCTTACGCCATCAACCCATTAACTAAAGAAGCGATTCCAGTTTGGATAAGCGACTACGTATTGGCAGGATATGGTACAGGTGCAATTATGGCAGTACCAGCACACGATGGTCGTGATTATGCTTTTGCAAAACATTTTGATTTAGAGATTCGTCCACTTATTGAGGGTTGCGATGTTTCTGAAGAGAGCTTCGATGCAAAAGAGGGTATTATGACAAACTCACCTTGTGCAGCACATGCTATTGAGGGCGGTTTAGTCTTAAACGGCTTAACCATCAAAGAGGCAATTGCTAAAACTAAAACATACATCAAAGAGACAGGTCTTGGACGCGTAAAGATTAACTTCCGCCTACGTGACGCCATCTTTAGCCGTCAGCGCTATTGGGGCGAGCCATTCCCTGTATATTATGATGCGAATGGAATGCCGCAAATGCTTCCTGAGAACAAACTTCCACTTGAACTTCCTGAGGTAGATAATTTCTTACCTACCGAAGCGGGCGATCCACCACTAGGACACGCTAAGGATTGGAAATACATGGATTACAAACTCGAAATGTGCACCATGCCCGGCTTTGCTGGTTCATCGGCATACTACCTTCGTTACATGGATCCAACCAATACCGAAGCCTTAGTATCTACCAAAGCAAACAACTACTGGCGCAATGTAGATTTATACATTGGAGGTACAGAGCATGCTACGGGTCACTTGGTTTACAGTCGTTTCTGGAATAAGTTTTTATTTGATATAGAGGCAGTTTGTGAGAACGAACCATTCAAGAAATTGGTTAACCAAGGAATGATTCAAGGACGTTCTAACTTCGTATACCGTATCAAAGACACCAATACATTTGTATCACTGAATTTAAAAGATCAGTACGATGTAACACCTATCCACGTAGATGTGAACATTGTTAGCAACGATCAGTTAGATACGGAAGCATTCTGTAACTGGAATCCAGAATACAATTCGGCAGAGTTTATCCTTGAAGATGGTAAATATATCTGTGGATGGGCTGTTGAAAAGATGTCAAAATCGATGTACAACGTTGTAAACCCAGATGTAATTGTTGAGAAGTTTGGTGCAGATACACTTCGTTTGTACGAGATGTTCTTAGGTCCATTGGAGCAATCAAAACCTTGGGATACCAACGGTATTGATGGTGTACACCGTTTTATCAAAAAACTGTGGAACTTGTTCTATGCCAACACCGATACACTTCAAGTAACCGATGCAGAGCCAACCAAAGAGGAGCTAAAATCACTTCATAAACTAATCAAGAAAGTATCTTTTGATATTGAACACTTCTCGTTCAATACATCAATCAGTGCCTTTATGATTTGTGTGAACGAATTAGCAAGTCTTAAATGCAACAAGCGCGCCATCTTGAGTGAGCTTATCGTGTTATTAACCCCATTTGCACCACACATTGCAGAAGAGTTGTGGCACGAATTAGGTAACACCAACACCGTATGCGATGCAGCATGGCCTACATTGAACGAAACATTCTTGATTGAAGCAAACGCAGTTTACACCATTTCTTTTAATGGTAAAGCACGTTTCACGATTGAACTTCCTGCCGACATGCCTAGCAAAGAGGTAGAATCTATAGCCTTAGGTCACGAAACTACAGCCAAATGGATGGAAGACAAAACACCTAAGAAAATCATTGTTGTTCCTAAAAAGATTGTTAATATTGTACTGTAATGGGCAAATTAAATATTCAAAAACTATATTACTCGATTCAAGATTATTTCTTAATCATGTTTGGTTTAATTCTTTATACTTTCGGTTGGACAGGATTTATCCTGCCCAACGAAATTGTAACAGGCGGACTTACGGGTGTTTGTGCGCTAATATTCTTCGCAACGGGTCTGCCCGTATCCATCTCTTATGTTGTTTTTAATGTTATTTTATTAGCCATTGCTTTTAAAATATTAGGCGGAAAGTTCTTAGTTAAAACAATCTTCGGAGTGATAGCCCTCTCTGTGTTATTATCAGTGGGGCAATGGGTGTTTACAGAACCTATCATTCAAAACGAGCCATTTATGTCTATCGTGATTGGTGCTATGCTGTGTGGTACTGGTATCGGACTTGTATTTTCGGGAAGCGGAAGTACAGGCGGAACAGATATTATTGCTGCTATTGTGAATAAATACAAGCATGTATCCATCGGAAGAGCGATGATTGTTTGTGATTTCTTTATCATTAGCTCATCTTATCTCCTATTCCACAGTGTCGATAAAGTTGTATTTGGTATCGTAGAGATGCTTATTTGCAACTATATGCTCGATTTTGTTTTAAATGGAAGCAGACAATCTATTCAATTTCTTATCTTCTCGAAAGAGTACGCCACAATTGCCGACCAGGTTAATAAACAAATGGGGCGTGGCTGTACCGTACTAGATGGTACAGGTTGGTATTCAAAAGAACCTGTTAAAGTAATTGTTTTACTTGCTAAGAAATCTGAATCTACGATGGTCTTTCGACTCGTAAAAAACATCGATAACCAAGCATTTATCAGCCAATCGAACGTAAGGGGGGTATATGGCGAAGGTTTTGATCAAATAAAAGTCTAAGTATAATTATAACATACACAATGGTAACACTTGTTTTTGCAACCAATAACCGCCACAAACTGGACGAAGTTCAGCAGATGGTGGGCGATAAATTTAAAATTGTCAGCCTTGCTGAGATTAAATGCTTTGACGAAATACCTGAAACAGCTGATACACTGGAAGGGAATGCCTTGCAGAAGGCTCACTTCGTAAAAGAAAATTACGGATACGATTGCTTCGCCGATGATACAGGCTTAGAGGTCGAGGCACTAAATAACGAACCAGGCGTATATTCTGCTCGCTATGCAGGTGAAGCTTGTAGTTTTGAAGATAACATGAACAAGTTATTAACAAAACTCCAAGGTGTTGATAACCGCTCTGCCTGCTTCCGCACCGTTATCGCACTTATCAAAGATGGCGAAGAGCATCTCTTTAGCGGTATGATCAATGGCTCTATCACCGAAACAAAGCAAGGCGTAGGAGGTTTTGGATACGATCCAATCTTTATGCCCGAAGGGTACAACCAAACGTTCTCTGAATTGGGCGAGGCAATCAAGAATGG
>CAMQTD010000093.1 GCA_947036995.1 uncultured Parabacteroides sp. | reverse complement strand
ATAAACTCTGCCTTTAATGCAGGTTCTTTCATATCCTTATCAAAAGGGAACATCGGTCTGTTGATGCGTTTGTATGGTAGAGCCAATAGATCTTGATCTACTCCGCCGCGTGTTAAAGCCATCATCCAATCGCCTCTCATATTATAGAGTTCGGTGGTTAAATAACCCAATTTCACTACAACGATATCGGTTTTGCGTGGCTGCAGACCTAAATCGGTGAAGCTAGCTTCGTAGTGGAATGGTTTTCTCTTTTCGGTTACAATCACGTGCATGCTTCCTACTTTGATTACTACTTGGGAGTTTACATCATTCTTATTAATAAACTCTACTGTACCTTTAAGTAGTACTGGTGGTGCATAACGTGCATCTATTTTTGCACCTGCATATCCTTCTACTTTGTTTCCTACACCTGCTTCGATTGCTTTTTGCACAAGCTCTGCTCCAGGGATGGATGCGTATATTAGGGATGGACCGGTAGCTTTCTTGAACTCTTTACGTTTCAATAGTTCGGTTAGTGTCCATGTAACATCGCCTGCACCTCCTGCGGTTGGGTTGTCACCCATGTCGCTTATCATAAAAGGGCGTTTGGTGGTAGGAAGCACGGCTTTATCTAAGCAGACATCAAGGTTGGCTGTTGGGGCAATGAATTCAAATTGATTTCTTACATCCCAAAACTTTTTAGCTAACTCTTCGGCTGTTTTACCCACTACTTTCTCGTCATCACCAACAACCATTACTACGGCGTGGTTACGTGGTTCGTCTGCCCAAGCGTACGAAACCCATATGGCTGCATCGATAACTCCTTTTTGTTGTGCAGCAGGTGCTACTGCGGCATAGAGCGTTTTACCTGGTTCAACGCGTGTACTTGTTTTTTCTCCTGGAAGTAGGATTGGAACATTTACCCATGCTTTATAGCCTGGACGACCTTTACCTGTCTCTAATCTATCAATAAGATTGGCTGCAGCTCTGCGACGTGATAGGGTTGCATCTTCGTGCGGTGCCATTCTATAACAGGTAATCATATCCATGTTTGTTGCCAATCTCTTCGATACGTTTCCGTGTAGATCCATTGATGTAGAGATGATGGTTTCGTTCCCTAGAACTTCTCTCAATCGGGTTGTGAAATCGCCCTCTGGATCGTCTAATCCAACAACACTCATAGCGCCATGTATATCTAAAAACAGTCCATCGTAAGGTAGATTCTTTTTCAGTTCGCTCAGGATTTGTCCGACCAACGATTCGTATGTCTCTCTGGTTACAATTCCGCCAGGGGTAGCTCCTGCTACGACCGATGGAAACCATTGTGCCTTACCATAAAGCGCAGAATCGGGAGCTAAGAACGAGTATCCACTCATTACTTTATCGCCTCGTCTTACGCGAAAGGCATCTTCGGTTGTTTGTGCTGGAGAGAATGTGCTACATTCTATGCCAAAGCCAGCAATTGCAATACGTGGAAGTTGTTTCGGCTTTTCGGTGCATCCTTGCAGCGAAAACATCGAGACTAAAACGGCTAAAAGCAGGTAATAGTTTTTCATTGTGTGTAATTTATTGTTTAAATTAAATCGATTGTTTTACTTTGTACTATTAAATATCTCTCAAAGATATAGTCTATAGCCTCAATTTCCAAATTATTTATTCACTTAAACTATCTATACACATCGTTAAAATTACACCTCAACAGACTACTTTCGTCTTTTTTTAAACACATTTAGGTAGTTTTACCATTTCATTTGGCTAAATATACCGATTGTAGAGCAATATGTCTCAGCGTAACTTTGCAGAAGAAAATAAACACTCAACGTTACGATGAAAATAAGATTAATTTTTTGCCTCTTTTTACTGTTTGGTACTACAACATTACATGCACAGCAGAAAGAATTTAATATCTCAGGAATAGTATTAGACACAGCTACAAAAGAACCCCTAATGGGTGTTTATGTGACTACAGGAAAAGAGGGTGCACAAACAAATAAAAAAGGATTCTTTCAGCTGAAAAATATTCCACGAGGAGAAGTAACCCTCAGCACCATGTATTATTCGAGCTACCCCACCTGCTCTAAACAGCTCAATCTACAGCAAGATACAACCCTTACGTTTTCCATTACGGAGGAACTCCTTCAAATGAATGAACTCGTTGTTACAGGAACACGAACAGAAAAACGATTATCTGAAAGCCCTGTACTAACAAACGTTATTCGAGAAAGCGAAATACAAAAAGCAGCAGCCGTATCTACACTTGAATCACTTCAAGATAATATTCCCGGAATTGTGGTTTCGCCCAATGCAATGGGTAACAATATGCGCATCAAAGGACTTAATAGCCGCTACATCTTGTTCTTGGTAGATGGAGAGCGGATGGTGTCGGAAGGTGCTGGTGGGAATATAAATTTCGACCAGATAGATGTAAACAATATAAAAAGGATTGAGATGATAAACGGTGCATCGTCTGCCCTCTATGGGTCGAATGCGGTGGGTGCAGTTGTCAATATCATTACAAAAAAAGCCATACATAAATTTGAGGCTGGAGCAAATGTGATTGCCGAAAGCAACAATACGTGGAAAACAAAAATTGAAGTAGGCTCTCGACTCAAGAAACTATCGACCCGATTCAGTGCCTTTAGAAACAGTTCGGATGGTTTCGGGGAGAATGGTGGCGCTTATGCTGCACGATACAGCGACTATGGGGGTAACTTCAATTTGGGCTATACGCCTTTGGATAGAGTGGATATTAATTTAGTGGGGCGCTATTTCCGTCACGAAGTATTTAACCCTGCAGGAAGTATGAACGCGGCACATCCCCTCACCCAATCGCTTGCCGTAGGTGTAAATGGTGGGTATCAATCGGAGGACCAACGCAACACCATGCGATTGAGCTTAAACTATGATAAGTTTTTCGACTACAACGTATTGGAAAAGAAAAACAATGAAACATCGACAAACAATACGGCAAACTACATCTCTTCTCGGTTTGTAAATACATTTATTCCAACCGAGCGATGGGAGATTGTAGGTGGTATGGAGTATAATCACCAAGAGAATTATTCCACCAAAACATTGGGAGTAAATGCAACCACTAAAACAATTGATGATGCAAACTTATTTGCACAAGCTCAGTTTGAGATTCTTAAAAATTTAGATCTCGTAGCAGGCACAAGATATACATATAATAGTCAGTTTAAATCGGCATTCACCCCTAAAGTCTCACTGATGTATTCAGTTGGTGCATTTAAGTTTCGGGGGGGTGTAGGTTCTGCCTTTAGAGCACCAGATATTAAAGAACTTTACTACGACTTTGACCATCAAGGGATGTTTTGGATCTATGGTAATCCAGACTTAAAGGCTGAGAAAGGTGTATACTCTTCCCTTTCGACAGAATATACAAAAGGGGGATTCAATATGTCTGTATCGGGATACTACAACAGCATAAACAACAAAATCACACAATACGATGTGATTAACAGTGCTGGGGCAAATGAGAAATATTATAAAAACGTAAGCAGTGCTACCTTGACTGGCGTGGATGTGAATCTCTCATATATTCTTTTTAGAGAGATCGTTCTGAAAGGTAATTATAGTTATTGTGATGCCAAAGACGATGCAACAGGTCTACAACTAAGCAGTAATGTTAAACATAGCGGAACAGTATCTACCACATGGAATGGAAAGGTTGCACAAAGCCCTTTCTCGTTACAATTATCAGGGAGAATAAACTCTCCAATCCTCTATCAAAAGGTTGTTACCGATGATTCGGGGAAAGAGTCTACAGAAATAACATCTTCTAAGGCGTACTCAATATGGAAAGCGGTACTCGTTAAGCCTATACGCCTCAAAAAACATTCGCTCGAACTTACACTTAAGGTTGATAACATCTTCAATTTCAAAGAGAGTTCTTTTATAAACCCTGGCAGACAATACCTTGCAGGTGTGAGGTATTCTTTTAAATAAACAAGAAACAAATCAAATAACAATTTAAAAACAAATCAAATGAAAAAGGTATTACTTACATTATCTATCGCATTAATTGCACTCGCATCTTGTTCTAAAAACGAAACTACTGTTCCAACGGTAGGAGAAGTAAACGAAACGTATATAGATGCTTCATCTAAGACTACTTGGCACTACTACAACTTGGCAAGTAATAAATTTATTGGTGCTGGAGAAAACACAAAAGCAGGCAATGAAGAATGGTTTGCCCGCACCGATTGGGATTTAGCTATAAATACATACCATATCAGAACCAATAGTGGAGTTTCATCCTCTACAAATGCAAAAGGAGGAACATATACCTTAGCTCCTACTGTTACTTTTGCTTCTGTTTTAGAATTACCAGCAGAAGCCAAGTTTAAACAAGACAGAGAAATTGAAGTTGCAGGAATGGGTGGAAAACCAACCATATACCTCAAATCAGAGGATACTGTTATTTATTTCAAAATAAATGAGGAAACAGGTAATATAATAATGCCTCCTATATACTTAGCTACACCCGTCTACATTTTTCGTACAGCAAATGGTAAAGAACACTATAAGGTTCAATTCACGCAGTACCAAAATGAGAATAAGAAATCTGGACACGTTAAATTTAATTCTGCAAGCATAGAGTAATTCACTCCGTAAATTATTAAAAGATAACAGCATAGATTATTGGAAAGAATACCTTCACTGGTACACCTTTTCAATAATCTATGCGTATAACAATCAATGAAGAATCAAATGAAAAATAAGAAAGTATATATACTCAGTGCCATCGCTACAATTCTTTTTGCAGCTATAGTACTGAGCTTTCAGCTATTTGCCTCTCGCACGAAGATTGCGATGTTGAATTTCCCCGACTTCACGGTCGAGAAATTTATTCGCTCCAACAACAACTCGTTTGTCGAGATAGAACGCGTAAATTTAGATGAGGCAGAAACAATTGCCGATTATGATATGGTATTGGTGCGTATACATGGTGCCAGTATGGATAAGAGCCACCTCGATGCCATCAAAAAGGCAATCGCAAAGGGTGTTCCTGTATTCTCGACCGAAAGTAGCAACAGCGAAATAAATTCGCTAAACGGAAGAGAACTTGAATATATCGCTGCCTTAATGGATAATGGCTCTGTGGCAAATTACCGAAGCCTATTCAATTATATTAGAACACGTATCGACAAAAAGATTATCAGCAATAAGGCATACGCAGAGCCTGTTATCGTTCCGGAGGATTATTTTTTCCATTTGGGAGACGACCAATTCTTTGCATCCTTTGATGCGTACCAATCTTTTTACGAAAAGTCGGGTAAATATCAAAAAGATGCGCCACGTGTTGTACTCCTTTCGGGAAATATCAACATGCAAAATTCGAATGAGGAGCATATGTCTGCTATTATCAATTCGCTCGAAAAACGAGGATTGAATGTATACCCAATCAACTCTTTCGGGATGAAAAAGCTCGGCATGATTGCCTCAGTAAAACCCAATATTATTATCAATCGCCCACACGGACGCTTGGTTATGGGTGGTGCTGATAGTGGAACAAATCTACTCAAACAACTGAACGTGCCGATTCTTGCTCCTGTAACCGTAAGCGAATTATACGACAAATGGCTAACCGATAAGCAAGGAATGGCATCGGGTTCGATGAGTTCAATGAGTGTAGTGATGCCCGAATTAGATGGTGCGATTGCCCCTTTTGCCGTTGCAGCTCAGTTTGAACGAAATGGCATGCGCATCTTCGATGCTATTCCATCGCATACCGAAAAGTTTTGTAGCATGATAGAGAACTTCACCAAACTGCAAACTAAAACAAATCAAGAAAAGAAAATTGCTATCTACTACTACAAAGGGATGGGTAAAGGTTCTGTTTCGGCAGCAGAAATAGAGGGTGTGCAATCACTCTTCAACACACTCAAAACATTACAAAAAGATGGATATAATGTAGCTGGTCTTCCTGAAAATGCAAAGGCTTTAGAGGCGATGATTCAAAAGCAGGGTGCCGTACTCGGAACCTATGCGATTGGTGCGTATGATGAATTTCTTAAAAATGGGGATCCTGCATTGGTGGAGGTTGCGACATTTAATAAGTGGGCGAAAGAGATTCTTCCACCTGCACTTATTGATGATATGAAAAACCAATATGGCGAAGCTCCAGGTAGTTATATGGGCGTAGAGAAAGATGGTAAGAAACATATTGCCGTTGCACGTATTTCGTTTGGTAACGTAACAATACTTCCGCAGCCACTCCCTTCGGTTGGCGAAAATGTAGACAAGCTAATGCACGGTGTTAAAGGTGCGCCTGCCTATCCATACGTGGCTTCATATTTTTGGACACGCAAAGCGTTTAAGGCGGATGCTTTGATTCACTTCGGAACACATGGTAGCTTAGAGTTTATTCCGGGCAAACAAGTTGCGCTTTCTGATTATGATTGGACAGATGCATTGGTGGGTGATATGCCCCATTTCTATATCTACACCATCAACAATATTGGGGAGGGAATTATTGCCAAACGTCGTAGTTATGCCACGCTTATATCACACCTTACAGCTCCATTTATGCAGGGTGAATTGTATGATAAGTTTACAATCCTTGTTGACCAAATACATAAAATGGAACACATGGAAGAGAGTAGTATTAAGCAAAACTATAGGGTTTCAATTACCGAACTAGCTAAAAGCCAAAACATACTATCTGCACTCGCTATTGACTCTACGAAAACACTAAATGATAAGGATATTGACCGCATACACATGCATCTTGAAGAGATTAATAGTGCGAAAGTGGCGGATGGTTTATATACCCTTGGCGAGGCATACCAACCCGATAATTTGGAGAACACCACCCGATTGATGTCTATAGATCCGATTCGTTATGCACTCGCTGCAATTGATGTTGCACATGGACGTGTAGCGAACGATAAATTAGACGATTTAGCTTTTATGGCACATCAATACAATAAAAAGACCAATGCACTTATTGCACGTGCAATGCGTGGCGACGAACCAGCTACGCTATTGAAATCGGTTATTTCGGCTGCAGATTTGCAGCTCTATACAATTGCACAAGCAAAAGAGCGTGCTATGCTGGAGAAGAGAAAAGCAATGATGCGTGCCATGGGTACCAAAAAGCCTAAAGCAACGCAACTCTTTTTAGATAATAATGGATTGATTATTGAAACCTCAACGGCTAAAGAAAGTCCGAAAAGCAGTCGCCCAGCAGAATCTATGATGGCAAAAATGGCTGCACAAAAGCCTGCCGAGATGGGAAAGACTGAACGTTCTGTTGATACTGATATTATTGCTGCTATTGGCACACTCAAAGAATCTATAGCAAGTGTTGTTAGTACGAAAGCAAACCTATTAGGTAGTACCAAAGCCGAGCAAGATGCACTGTTAGATGCATTGCGTGGCGGATATATTGAACCCTCTTCGGCAGGTGATCCAATCGTGAATCCGCGTGCCGTACCTACCGGACGTAATTTCTACTCAATCAATCCCGAAGCAACTCCATCGCCTGAGGCATGGAAAGTGGGCAAGCGTTTGGCGGAGAATCTGCTTGAAGCAGAGTTTGCATCGAAAGGAAAATATCCCGAAAAGGTTAGTTTCACACTTTGGTCGTCCGATTTTATTTCGAGCGAAGGGGCTACCATCGCACAAATTCTTTATCTATTAGGCATTGAACCTTTACGCGATGGTTTTGGATATATCCGTTCGCTCAAAGTAATTCCTGCAGCAGTATTGGGCAGACCTCGTATTGATATCGTTGTACAAACATCGGGACAGTTACGTGATATTGCAGCCTCGCGTTTAGCGCTTATCAACAAAGCGATAACAATGGCTTCAGAAGCTAAAGATGGAGATAACTTTGTAAGTAAAGGTTTCGAAGATGCAGAACGTAGCTTATTGGAGAAAGGTTTTTCTCCTGTTGATGCACGTCGCTATGCTAAAGAGCGTATTTTTGGTGGTGCTTCAGGAAACTATGGCACAGGGATTATGGGCATGGTAGAAAAGGGCGATAGCTGGGAATCTACGGAGCAAATAGCCGAGCAATATATCAAAAACATGAGTGGACTCTATTCGTCGAACGGAACCGATGCTTGGGGCGAAGTGAAAGATGAGGTGTTTGAGGCTGCTCTACTGAACACCTCGGTGGTGGTTCAACCGCGTTCGAGTAATACATGGGGACCGTTAAGTCTTGACCATGTATATGAATTTATGGGTGGTTTGTCAGCAGCCGTACAGCATGTTACAGGAAACGATCCAACGGCTTATTTTAACGACTTCAGAAATAGTAACAGAGCCAAGGTGCAAGAGCTAAAAGAGGCGATAGGTGTTGAAACAAGCTCTACGATCTTTAATCCAAAGTATATCGCAGAGATGGTTAAAGGGGAAGCGAGTGCAATGAACACCTTCGCCGAAACAATCCGTAACACGTATGGCTGGAATGCAATGAAGCCATCTGCCATAGATCAACATATATGGAATAAGTACTACGATATCTACATCAATGATGAGTATAACTTAGGACTAAAGCAAACATTTACCGACAAAAACCCATACGCTCTACAAGAGATTACCGCCGTAATGTTAGAATCGGCACGCAAGGGAATGTGGAAGGCGAGTGCTACACAAATTAAAACAGTAGCAGCCATGCACACGGAGCTAGTTACCAAGCACAGTGCTGGCTGTAGTGGATTTATCTGCGACAATGCTAAACTAAAAGAATTTATATCCTCGAAAGTAGAACAGGCTGCTGCCGAAAGTTACAATAAGGGGATTGATGCTGCACGTCAAGTTCAACTAAAAGAGTCGGATAGTGATGATGGTGTAGTATTGAAAAAAGAGGAGCAAAAGCGTGCTAAAGCAACGAATACACAACCTAATGAGGAGACAGAAAAAAAGAAATCGACTGTTTTCATTCTATGTGGTTTGGTTATACTCTTAGCTGTATGGATTGTTATTCGTCGTAAACGACTGATGTAATGGAAGTATACGTTCAACTCATTCTACTATTAGCACTTGTAAAGTATAGTCTAAATGCGGCTCTAACCAGCCGCACTTGGATTATATCTTGCTATGGATTGCTGGCATCGTTGGTTAGTTTGGCACTATACCCGTTGGTTATTGAACAGCCTGTTACACTTGTATCGTCTCTTCTTGGCAACTATCAGTTAGTTTCAGAAGGGGCAGTGCTCACTACGATCGAAGCTGTTGCGGGCATATTTACATCTATATACCTGTTGGATAACTATTTTATGCCTAAAGCAAAACGTAAAAAATCGATCTTCATATTGAAGATTATGCCAGGCATTCTATTTTGTTTGGCAATAGCCTATTTTGAGCTACAATTCTTTAAATGGAGGGTCGGTGGAGACTTTGTTGCCACGGCTGTTATTTATGCCATTGGGATATTCGTTACACTAGTGGGTACAGCGCTTTTGCTTAACTACGTGCTTAAGGGGGAAAGCCCGAAATTGGAACTGCAAATATTACTCAATATCGCAATTCTAGTTATTGGCTTATTTATCAACTCGTCTGTAGCCGCTTATAGTATCTCGAATGCCGAATCTGTTACTGATTGGGGGGCACTATTCGCTACCCTATCGTTGGCTGTAGTTCTTATTATTGCAGGATTCTACCTGCGAAAAATCAATATTAAATCTCTCTTTAAATTCAATTAAAAATGGAACAAATAACAAATCTATTGTATTGGCTATCAACAGGACTTCTTGTGCCTGTAACTGTTTTCTTACTTTTCTTTTTCGCTAAATCGCTGTTGATGATTGGTGGCTTCTATGGAACGTACATAAGCCGTGCAAAAACAAATATGAAGTTCAATAAAAACATAGAGAACATGTCTATTGATGAGTTTCTAGATTCTATTACTGCTGTAAAAGAGGGCGAGAATACGCTTGTCCTTTTTCTCAATAAGATTAAAAACAATTCGACTAAACCCATTATGCTGGATAAGTTATTGGGGGATTATGAGATATTGGCAGACAAGGTGCTCGGACAGTCTAAGTTCATGGTGAAAATAGGTCCGATGTTAGGACTTATGGGAACACTCATTCCCATGGGTCCAGCTTTGGTAGGCTTGGCAACGGGTGATATATCCTCGATGGCTAGCAATATGCAAGTAGCATTTGCGACAACCGTTGTAGGTGTTATCATTGGGGCAATCGGTTTTATCACGTTGCAAGTAAAGCAGCGATGGTTTGCCGATGATATGAATATCTTAGAATATGTTGTTGAATCACTGAAAGAACAAAACTAAATGGCACGCAAAAGAAAGTTATTAAACAACACCGAAGATCACGACCCACTTGCAGTACTAACAAATCTGTTTGATGTAGCTATGGTATTTGCCGTAGCCTTGATGGTTGCTCTTGTTACTCGTTTTGATATGACAGAGGTATTCTCTAAAGAAGACTACACGGTGGTTAAAAATCCAGGAACAGAGCAGATGGAAATCATCACCAAAAAGGGCGAAAAGATAGAAAAATACACACCCTCGAAAGATCAAAACAAAGGCAGTTCGCGCGGTAAACGTGTAGGTGCAGCTTATCAGTTAGAGAGTGGTGAGATTATGTACATTCCCGAATAATAGAAGATA
>CAMQTD010000092.1 GCA_947036995.1 uncultured Parabacteroides sp. | reverse complement strand
CATCTACCTTTGCCACCTGAAAATAAAAAAAGATTCCATTGTAGGTAAAAAAGTGGTTCACAAACATTAACCCACCTACAGGAGGGTAACCTGTATAATTACAAAAGACAGATGTACGTAGTTGTAGAAATTCAAGGACAACAGTTCAAAGCGGAAGCTGGTAAAAAACTGTTTGTTCATCGTCTTAACGAAGAGCGTGGTGCTCAAGTAGAGTTCGATAAAGTTTATTTAGTGGATAATGATGGCGCAATCACAGTAGGAGCTCCAACGGTAGCTGGTGCTAAAGTTGTTGCTGAGGTGCTTTCTCATGTAAAAGGCGACAAAGTTTTGATCTTTCACAAGAAGAGAAGAAAAGGATATCGTAAATTGAACGGTCACCGTCAATGTTTCACTGAGATTAGTATTAAAGAAATTATTGCGTAACGTATTAAAAACTAAAGAAAATGGCACATAAAAAAGGTGTAGGTAGTTCGAAAAACGGACGTGAATCGGAAAGCAAGCGATTAGGTGTTAAGATTTTTGGCGGCGGTTTCGCTAAAGCTGGAAACATCATTGTACGCCAAAGAGGTACTGTACACAATCCAGGCGAAAATGTAGGTCTTGGTAAAGATCATACACTATTTGCTTTAACAGACGGTATTGTTACTTTCAGAAAGAAGAAAAATAACAAGTCGTATGTATCAGTTGTTGCTCCTATAGCAGAAGCATAACAACTATTTTCAGTCTACAATCAATCAAATAAACTGGTCGGATCTTTCGAGATTCGGCCTTTTTATTTATATAGCATATAAGAAATCCCAAACTTCAGCTTAAACCTAAACGAACCACACTCCATACTACTTAATCATTATCGTTTTGAAACATCTACCCATAAAACAAAACTCAATAACAAATACACGACCTCAATGTGTAAATGTTAATTAATAAAAGATTCACAAAAAAGAGATTATAGATAAGGATATTGCATTTAATGTAAAATCATTGTAATTTACAAATTACAAACAGAGGAATCTGTAAATTTAATCATTTCGATAGAATCCAGAACTAAACAAGATCACTCTCTCAGAGAGCAAAGTTACACATCCATCAGAATGCAAACAGAGATCCGAAGATTAAAAAAAATACAAAGGTCCGTATACTGAATTTGATCGTTAAAAAACAGAATTAGTAAAACCAAACTACCAAGGTTAAAATTCAGTAAGAGAACATTCTATAAGAAAATAATCATTTGTGAGTTATAAAAAAAATGTGTAGCTTCGAACATTACTAAAAGACAAACACTTGTGAAAGCATATACACACCTGCTTCTTTTTCATTTCAATAAAAGAATTTTAATATGCGATTTCATCGTATATTTTTAAGTGTAAACTTGCAGAATTGCAACCAACTCTACCCCTTATATCATAAACTTATTAAAGACTAGAAATGAGACCGCAAGTTTGTAACTCTGTCTTAAAATGATAGACTTTTAACTTCCGATTGTATCGGAAAACGAATGAACAACATTATAAAATCAATTAATCATGGTAACAGCTTATTTACGTGTAAGTACAGGTAAACAACATTTAGAAAATCAAAAAAGCGAAATTAATCGTTATGCTGAACAAAAAGGAATCACTGTAGACAAATGGGTTACAGAAACAATTAGTGGCAAAACAGAGCAGAACAAGCGTAAGTTGGGTAAACTTATTAAATCACTTAAAACAGGTGATACATTAATTGTAACAGAGATATCACGTCTCAGTAGAACACTGCATGAGGTAATGTCGATCATGGGAGTTTGTTTAAATAAAAAAATCACAATCTATTCTACAAAAGATGGCTATGCTTTTGACGACAGCATCAACAGCAAGGTACTTAGCTTCGCTTTCGGTTTAGTTGCTGAAATTGAACGTAATCTTATTTCTCAACGAACCAAAGAGGCGCTCTATTTAAGACAATCCAAAGGTGTTGTTTTAGGTCGTAAAAAAGGATTTTGCCCTAAATTGGATATATTGAAGAATCAAAAAAAGGTGATAATCAACCTAATCAATCAAGGTAAATCAATTACGAGTATATGTAAATATTATAATTTATCAATAGAAACATTTAGAGTTTATCGCAAAAACAATAAAGATATTAATGAAATGATAATCAGTAGATATGGCGAAAAACGCTATCAGAAACTCCTTGAAAATGTAAACGTTATAAACGAAAAAAAGAAAAACAGTGCCGTAGAATTATAATATTTAATAATACGAGAGTTCATATATCAAAACTCAACTAAATAATCATTCGTCATATTTGGGGAATTACAACCTCATTTTAATGTTTGTTTAAACCAAATATGGCGAAGATGAAACTATTGAAAAAGTTCAAATACAAACTTAACACCAAACTCTGTATATTTACTACCTTCAAATCCCGCAAAAAAACCTATATTAAAAATATGATTACCTACACCATAACCAATTTCGGTATAACTGGGAAGCACTGGCATATATAACTGACTCATGTAAATTCTTTCCGAAAAAACATAGCGTGATATAACACTCCGTTTCATCAGCCTTAATAGCAAGAAAGGGCTTTCGTACATAAAATGAGCTTGTGCATAAGTAGGAGCCGCATTGTACCAATTCCGATCCAATAACTGAAACACCCCACCTATACCTCCCCTCCACGATTCTGGAAAGCTACGTCGAGCAAAAAAAGCAAAATCAGCAAAGTACATAGAACGCTGATTCATAAAGTGCCCACCACCTAAACGATAACTAAAGCGAGCTAGGTTATCAAGCTCTACAGACTGATCAATCTCAGCTTCAATTCGAGCATAAGAGCCTCGACTCCCCAAAACACCTGGTATACCCTGTGCATACTCTAATGTTAGTGTGGGATAGCGCGAACGTACATACTCTTTCCGATACCCATTCATGCGGTAATATTGCCCAGGTGTATAGGTAATATTTAAGATTGGCGTAAAGTCTCCATACGTACTGTTCACCAGATCTTTTATATCACTACCAATATCTACCCATGTGAGCTTATCTACAGGCTTTCTAAAATGATACGAAAGACCTACACCCAACTTTAATCCATTAAATACCTCAAACGTATTTCTTATATCTACATAATAATCTTTGTAATACTTTACATCCAAGCTATCAAAGTTGAAGGTAGAATCTTGCAAAAGATCATTCACTTGATTTGTTAGCTCCGACGAATACCCTTGATTTGCATTTCCAACCCATAAACTCAATCCCCCCATTCGCTTGGGGGCATACACCCACTGTCCTCCAAATTTAAAGAAAATCTCCTTGCGCTTAAATACAAAACCAATACTTGGATGAAATTGAATATAACGATCGTTAGAAAGGTCCTTGTTCAGGCGTAAATCCTGTTTGTATGTTATTCCTCCCGATTTGCTATATCCTAGCTTAAATGGGTTTAATAGGCCTGAATATTTCATCCGCATATCCTTGTAACTAAAGTTCATCGAATTTGTTAGCTGCTTTGTTACCTTAAACGATTGCAGCGTATCAAACCGATTCCTTTTTGAGCTACGTTCTTTTTCTCTATTAATTATAGCATGTTGATATAGCATTTTCTCTGTGCTTGTAAGGGGCACGATGCGTTTACTATTCCAATAGATTGAATCTTTAATAATCGGGATCGAATCGTTTTCCAAAGCATAGTATTGACTTAAATCATACGAATGCGTTTTGCGTTGATTTAATTTAGATAAATGCACATCATTATACTTATATCCTACCGTATAATTTGACTGAACCACATTTTTAAGCACTTTGTATCGCAAAGTAATATCGACTTTATCAGGCAAGAAAAATTGATTTAATACATGCTTAAAAGACATCTTCATATTGAATTCTGCAAAATCAAGCACACCATTAATATCAAAGCGATCCACAGCCCATATGCTATCAACTATGTATAAATATCCACAAACTAACTTGGTACTCCAGCCATAGCGCGGTTCGAATCTGATTTTGTAAATTTTATATCCGCGCTTTGAATCGGTGGAATGCAGAGAGAATTTATACAGTTTCAATGCTTTTGGTGCAAGTGGAAGAATTACCTCATCCTTATAAGCCGTTTCGCCATAAATATTAATGTGCAGAAATTTAATCACCTCCGCTTGCACATCGCTACTTAATGAAACATTGCCATTTACAGCCTTAAGATTATGCGAAAAATGATTAGGTGATGTATATTCGAGGTCTGTAGTTAATTCAAATACAGTATGCTTATTACGTCGGTCAACAGGGATTATTTTAGGTGCAAAACGATACAGAAAATTACTTTTAAGCACCTCTGTATGCCCTTTTACATAAAGCTCAGCACTAAAATCAGCTATGCGTGATTCGTACTCTTTAGCCTTGGCAATTGCACATTGCATAATTGAATCAGCAGAATTAATCGCTTTACTTTTGGAATCTAATTCGAAGGTTTTATGCGCAACAAAGCGAGAAGCACCAAACACCTCGAAACTAAAGAAAAAAAAGATTCCAAATAAAAAAATTATATTCTGCTTCACCCTATTTGAGATTCATAATTACACAAACGTAGTTAATTTAATTGATAACAGAAAAATAATTATTCGATAAAATTCAATTAGCTAGCGAATAAATTACTTCAAAACATTTTTTTAATAAAAGAAAATTGTACTTTTGTGCCAAAGAACTATGTTATTAAACAACCGTGGCGAAACATCAAATAGAAGAGACCGATCTATCGGCAAGTTTATCTGAAGTATGGAGAGTACTTACAGATAGTGAACGAGACATATTACGTAAGAATTCGACAATACAGCAATTCAAACGAAATGAGCTTATCTACTGCGAAGGAGATGAGTCTCAGTCAATGATGTGTCTACTAAAAGGGAAAGTTAAAATATACAAAGACGGCGTAGGCGGTCGTAGTCAGATCATTCGTATGATTAAACCCATACAGTATTTTGGCTACCGAGCTAATTTTGCGCACGAATGCTACCTCACCAATGCCTCTGCATTTGAGGCTAGTGCGGTATGCCTTATCCCAATGACTGTGGTTACTGATCTATTGATGCATAACCCCAATCTAGCGATGTTTTTCATCAAACAGTTATCTGTAGATTTAGGGATTTCGGACGAGCGTACTGTCAATCTAACACAGAAGCATATCCGTGGAAGATTAGCCGAATCGCTTATATTCTTAAAAGAGAGCTACGGACTCGAAGAAGATGGTGCAACACTCAGTATCTATCTAGCTCGCGAAGATCTTGCAAACCTCTCAAACATGACTACATCCAACGCAATCAGAACGCTCTCTAATTTTGTTACAGAGAACATTATTGCCTTAGATGGTCGTAAGATTAAATTAATCAACGAAGATAGATTACAAAAAATAAGTAAGTTAGGATAATAAAATACCGACATAAAAAAAGGAGCTGTTAATTAAAACAGCTCCTTTTTTTATGTCGGTATAATCCACTATTGAATCGCTTCACGAATACGCATTAACTTTACTAACAAAGGCTCTAGCATATCTAACTGCAACATATTAGCTCCGTCGGACTTCGCCACAGAAGGATTTGGGTGTGTTTCGATAAACAAACCATCTGCACCCACAGCAATAGCTGCTTTAGCGACTGTCTCAATAAGTGAAGGCATTCCACCTGTTACACCCGATGCTTGATTTGGTTGCTGCAATGAGTGTGTTACATCCATAATTACAGGATGCCCCATCTGTTGCATCACTGGAATACCACGATAGTCTACCACTAGATCGGTATAACCAAATGTAGTACCTCTTTCGGTAAGCATAACCTCTTTATTACCGGCATCGATTACCTTTTGTGCAGCAAATTGCATTGCTTCGGCAGACAAGAACTGTCCTTTCTTTATATTTACAATTTTACCTGTTTCAGCAGCTGCTATAAGCAGATCGGTCTGACGACATAGAAAGGCTGGTATCTGCAATACATCAACGTATTCGGCAGCCATAGCCGCCTCTGTAGACTCATGAATATCTGTAACGGTTGGTATACCGAAGGTCTCTCCTACTTTACGTAAAATCTTGAGTGCTTTTTCGTCGCCAACACCTGTAAAAGAGTCTAAGCGCGAACGATTCGCCTTGCGGTACGAACCCTTAAACACGTAAGGAATTTGTAATTTCGATGTTATAGTAACAATCTTTTCTGCAATACGAAGTGCCATCTCTTCATCTTCGATTATACAAGGACCAGCCATTAAGAAAAATGGATTCTCTATGCCCGTAGCTAAATCTTTTATTGAAATCATATCTTATTGTATTATTATAGTGTATAACGTGGATCAGCGTTGTTATTTTGATGCTAACAGCTGCTTCACGTGTGCTATTTTATCTTCTAAAGGCATCAATGCATCGATCCAGTGAATCGTAAAACCTCTACGCTCCATCCCTCTAAACCAAGTCATTTGTCGTTTAGCAAATTGATGAATGGCTATTTCGAGTTGTTCGACCATCTTGTCGAAGGATAGTTCGCCGATACAATACAACGTGAGATATTTATACTCTAATCCGTAATAGATCAAACTTTCTGGAGGCACGCCCGAAGCTAAAATACCGCGTACTTCATCCACCATGCCTTCGTCTAAGCGTGCACGTAAACGTTTTGATATCTTACTGCGACGCAATTCGCGGTCTACATCCACACCAATAATTAAGCTATTCAATGGAGCAAATTCGTTACTTTCGGGTGCTGCTGTTTTATAATACTCTTCGATCTCGATGGCTCGGATTGCACGTTTTACGGTGTCTACATCTGTTTTATTGTGTAGCGTCTTATACGAAGCCAATACTTCTTCTAATTCGACAAGCGATTTTGCGGCTAGCGACTCACGCAACGTGCTGTTTTCGGGAACTGATAAGAGTTTATACCCTTTCAATACCGATTCGATATACATACCCGTTCCCCCACACAGAATGGGTAACTTATTGCGCTGCTTCATCGCCTGATAGGCATCAAAAAAGGCATGTTGGTATTCAAATACATTAAACTTATAACCTGGATCGCAGATATCAATCAAATGATGAGGCACCTGCTTGCCATTAACCACATAATCTTGCAAATCTTTCCCGGTACCAATATCCATTGATCTGTATATCTGACGGGAGTCTGCGCTGATTATTTCTGTATCTAGGGCGTGCGCCAAAGCTGCGCCAAAGGGAGTCTTACCCGAAGCCGTAGGCCCTAGAATGGTGATGAGTTCATATTGCGTGTTCATAGAAACAAAGGTATACAAAAAAAGCCGCACTCACAAAGAGTACGGCTTTCCAAAATATCTAATTGAATAAGATTATTTGTTTACAGTGTTCATGTGTTGGATCAATTCAACAACTTTGTTAGAGTAACCCCACTCGTTGTCATACCAAGATACCAATTTCACGAAGTTACCGTTCAATGCGATACCAGCTTCAGCGTCGAAGATAGAAGTACGAGCGTCACCAGTAAAGTCAGTTGAAACAACTGCATCTTCTGTATAACCTAGGATACCTTTCATTTCGTTCTCTGATGCAGATTTGATAACCGCTTTGATTTCTGCATAAGTTGCAGATTTCTCTAAACGAACTGTTAAGTCAACTACAGAAACGTCCAATGTTGGAACACGGAAAGCCATACCTGTAAGTTTACCATTCAATTCTGGAATAACAACACCTACAGCTTTAGCAGCACCTGTTGATGATGGAATGATGTTACCACCTGCAGCACGTCCACCTCTCCAGTCTTTAGCCGAAGGACCGTCAACTGTTTTTTGAGTTGCAGTTGTAGCGTGTACTGTTGTCATCAAACCTTCTACGATACCAAAGTTATCATTGATAACTTTAGCTAGAGGAGCTAAACAGTTAGTAGTACAAGATGCGTTAGATACGATAGTCTCACCTGCGTAAGAAGCGTTGTTCACACCCATTACGAACATTGGAGTTGCATCTTTAGAAGGTGCAGATAGAACTACATATTTAGCACCTGCTTTGATGTGAGCTTCAGCAGTTTCTTTTGTTAAGAAAAGACCTGTTGACTCTACTACATACTCAGCACCTACTGCGTCCCATTTCAAATCAGCTGGGTTTCTCTCAGCAGTAACACGGATAACGTTACCGTTAACAACTAGGTTACCATCTACAGCCTCAACTGTTCCTTCGAACTTACCGTGTACTGAATCGTATTTCAACATGTAAACCATGTAATTTACGTCAATAAGGTCATTGATACCTACAATTTGAATGTCTTGTTTTGCTTGTGCAGCACGGAATACTAAACGTCCGATACGGCCGAAACCGTTAATACCTACTTTAATCATTGTAATAAAACTTTTATTGGTTTTAAAAAAATTCTGTTCTCGTCCCTCGCTCTTTTCACCCCCTGTCCCATTATTCATAAAACAAGCAGCGTATAAAGATTCACTTATTTTGTTACTATAATATTACACTAACAAAACGCATGCGTCCCTATCAAAAGGTGTGACAAAGGTAGCCATATTTTTATTTATCCACTATTTATTCTGATAAAAATAGAGTTATCGATAACTTTTATTAACCTTACTACTCAAAAGCTTTTTTGAACTAATCTCTTTATCGACAAACTTTTTTATCTTTTTGTTGTTTTATTAGTACAAACCAAAGCTGCCACTCAACATGGCAGTAAGAATTATAAACTGTATTAAACATTTTTATGACATGAAAAAATTAATTCCAATTCTGTTTGCAGCATTATTGTTTGCATCCTGCCAAAAAGAGCCTAAAATGTCTGAACTAGACAATGAGCTTGTGGTGTACACTAGCTACGACAAAACGGCCGAGTTCGGCAACTACATGTATGTGTATGTACCTGACAGTATTCTTTTAATTGCCGAAAGCACCAGCGAAGAGCCTGTTTACTGGACAAGCGCAAACGCTGCTCCGATTATTCAAGATTTCGAAGATCACCTAACCGCCAGAGGCTACATGCTAACAGACGATAAGAAGGAGGCTGACCTAGGACTGCAAATCTCGTACTTCCAAAACACCTCTTACTTTGCAGGTGGAAACAACAACTGGTGGTATAACTACCCTGGATACTGGAATCCTGGATATTGGTATCCTGGAGGTTCTGATTGGAATTGGTATTATCCATACTATGTGCCTATCTACAGTTACAATGTTGGTGCATTAATGGCTGAATTAATTGATATAAAAAACATTACACCTGCAACCGAGAAAATTGATGTTATTTGGAATGCCTACATGAGTGGATTGGTTTCTGGTTCCGACAAATTTGATTTACAATTATCACTGAATGCTGTGAATCAAGCATTCGTTCAGTCTCCTTATATTAAAGCAACTAAATAAAATCCGTTCGTTATGAAAACTTTTAAAAATATTTCGTTCAAATTAATAGCTGCGTTATTTGTGCTTCTAGCACTTCCTACTAACGGACAAGCGCAGGTAGTAGATAAAATGTATTTAAATGCTGATTGGCAGGTCAACATCCCATTGGGTAACGACTTTGCTTCTGGTGCAAGTGGATGGGGTGCTAACTTTGAAGGTGGATATTATGCAACACCTCAACTCGGTATTGGTTTGTTCGTTGCCTATAGCACAAATAACGAGCGCATTGGTAAAGAGAGTTTAATGCTCGACGATGGTTCTACGATTACTGCAGAGCAGCAACACTCAGTATTCCAACTACCTTTTGGTGCAGCATTGCGTTACCGTTTCATGCCAGAGAATCAATTCATTCCGTATGTAGGACTTAAATTGGGTGCTAACTATGCACAAATGTCTACCTACATGAACACCTTCAAGGTGTACGATAATACATGGGGCTTTTATATGTCTCCAGAGATTGGTGCAAATATGTTTTTAACTGCTGATAAGAAATTCGGTATCCACGTAGCAGCTTACTACAGCTACGGTTCTAACGATGGACGCGTGCTTACTTATAATATCAACAGCTTAAACAACTTTGGTATACGCCTAGGTGTTTGCTTCTAAATAAAAACTTTCGTAGTTAGTTATATTGATGGACACATACACCTTAAAATGTATGTGTCCATTTTCATTGTATATATTAATAATGTATCACTAAACAAAATTCGATGTACAACTTAATTGAACTTATCGCCCCCTATTTTGTATGCTTTGGCATTTTATCTGCTGCATACATCACTTGGGATATCTTTGTAGCAAAACATACGCAACCGATGCGCGTGATGCAAATCGTATGGCCGCTTACGGCACTATGGGGGAGTATATTCGGTCTTTTAGCTTATTTTATGTTAGGCAGAACTACAACCAATCAGCAATCTCCCATGCAGATGGACGAAGGGATGGAGATGAAACAGACTCCAATAGCAGCCAGTAATTCGATCGCATTCAAAAGCGTTGCACTCTCTGCGCTACATTGTGGTGCAGGGTGTACGCTTGCCGATATTATTGGCGAATGGCTTACATTTATTGTTCCTGTTTCATTCGCAGGAAGTTATGTTTGGGGTGGATGGGGTGTCGATTACTTGTTTGCACTTGCTATTGGTATCCTTTTTCAATATGCTGCAATACAGCAGATGGAACGTCTTTCGCCTCAAAAAGCATTCGCCAAGGCTTTTAAGGTTGATTTCTGGTCGCTCACCAGCTGGCAAGTGGGTATGTATGGGTGGATGGCGATTGTAATATGGGTGTTTGATTGGGAATTAGCGAAAACAAGTTGGAGCTTTTGGTTTATGATGCAAGTAGCTATGCTGTGTGGCTTTATTACTGCCTTCCCTACAAACTATTTGCTTATTCGGTTGGGGATAAAAAAGGCGATGTAATCAATAT
>CAMQTD010000091.1 GCA_947036995.1 uncultured Parabacteroides sp. | reverse complement strand
GGGAGTATAATAAATTCCTATAATTATTTAGCAAATACTTTACTTCAGGGCAATCACAACAAATAATATTATTTGTTGTGATTGCCCTGATTATTCAATGGAGGTAACTGTAAAGAGTTACATAACATAAAACAACAAGAGATATTCTTGATTACACGCATATTCTATATGCAAATAAAATCTCGCAAAAGTCTTCTATCTAATTATAGATCGATACTTAATTTCAAAACTTCAGCCACAAAAATCATCATAAATATTATCAATTAATAGATCTTATAGAATTATCTAATTTATCTATCGAATGTCTTTGCGAGAAAATCAAAAAAAGAATTTGGCATTTCTGAATATCAGTAAATTCTGAAATAAATATATCATAAAGCATAACACAGAGCATCTCTGCCTAATATCAAAATAAGCAAAATGATGAATGTGGTTGTTATTGATAATTCATTACATGCTAATAGAATATGTAACAAATACAATCGATTAACAGTAGAAACATCAATTACATATCTCTAAGGACACTAAAAAGCGACTATTGAATGTAAATGTAAATAATTAGGTGTCTTTAGTAATTTAAAGATATAAGACAACAAATACCTTTGTCGTAAATCAAAAACAGTTAAAGCTTGTATATCAAGTATAATGTATATATGAAGTTTTTCTAATATTCTGTATTGAGTAGACAATATAAAAGAGATCAGTCATTTTGATTTTTAAAAGATTAACATGCAGTCATATAGATTTATAACTAAACTAATAATAAAATATATGAATAAACTTTTCTCAATTCTTATTTTTTCAATGCTCTCTTCCTTGTCTGTGTCAGCACAAGATAAAATAGCATTAAAAACGAATCTAATATATGGTGGATTAGCGTTAAAACCAAATTTAGGTTTAGTATACGGCAAGCAATTACCTCTAGCTAATCGATGGGACTTAGAATTTAACATGGGAGTATACTAGATTTCTATTAATTATTTCGCAAACACTTTACTTCAGGACAACCGCAACAAAAACAATAAATCATGACAAAACAAAACATTATTTCAAACAGTAGATTACACTTAGATGATCAAAAACTAGAGTATAAATATCTTACTGATTTAACAACAGGGTTCCATTATTTTAAACTCAAGGCAAATACATATGAGAATAGTCGAGTATTAGAGCAAAATGCTATTCTTTTTATTATAGATGGAAGTTGTTCATTTAGTTATAATCAATATAAGAACAGAGTTTTTTTGGCTGGTGAGATGATCTTTTTTCCTAAATCTGCAATTGTAACAGGTTTGGTATTAGAAGATAGCAACTTATTATATATGACATATGATATACCAATTAGTATATATGATAGACTTTTTATTACGAGTTTAAATAAAAAAAAAAGACTTTAATTACGACTTTAAGTCATTAAAGATAAATCCTCCTATTGATGCATTTGTTAATTCCTTAGTGCATTTACTAACTAATGGAGGTAGCTATAAAGAGTTACATGATATAAAACAACAAGAGATATTCTTGATTATACGTATATTTTATAGCAAAGATGATCTCACCGAATTCTTCTACCCAATTATATCTCAAGACTTTGATTTTAAAAATTTCATTCTCGAAAATCATCATAAATATCACCGATTAATAGATCTTATTGATTTATCTAATCTATCTCCCAATGTATTTATGAGAAAATTCAAAAAAGAGTTTGGCATTTCTGGATATCAGTGGATGCTTAAACAAATGTGTCATAAAATACAACACAGAGCATCTCAACCTAATATTACAATAACCGAAATCATGAATGAAGTTGGAATTGATAGTCCATCACACTTTAATAGAATTTGCAAGAAACACTTTAATTTGACTCCAAAAGAGTTAATTGAGATGTCTAAACACGATAAAAACAACTGTGAAATATAAATGTAAACAACTAGGTGCTTTTGGTAATTTAAAAGAAAACAACAACAGATACCTTTGTATCAAAATCATATACAACTAAAACTTGTATATCAGGTGTAATGTATATATGAAGTTTTTCCTATGTTCAATATCTAGTAGAAAATAGAAAGAAAAATCTCTTATTTGATTTTTAAAAGATTAACATGCAGCTAGATATAGATGCATAACTAAGAATAAAATATATGAATAAATTTTTAGCAATTCTTATTTTTTCAGTGCTCTCTTCCTTGTCTTTATCAGCACAAGATAAGATAGCATTAAAAACGAATCTATTATATGGTGGATTAACGTTAAGCCCCAATTTAGGTTTAGAGATTGGATTGGGCAGACATACTACGTTGGATGTTTCGGGTAGCTACAATTGGTTTAATCTCAAAGGGACAAGTGCTAATAATAAAAAACTTGTACACTGGATTGTACAACCAGAATTTAGATATTTCTTGTGTGAGCGTTTTAATGGCCATTTTTTGGGATTTCACGCAATTGCATCTATGTATAATATCGGAGGACACGAACTGCCGCTTCTCTTTGAGAAAGGATCCGAAAAGTATCGTTATGAAGGTTTAGCATACGGAGCAGGGTTCTCTTACGGCTACCAACTACCTCTAGCGAATCGATGGAATTTAGAATTTAATCTCGGAGTAGGATATATGCGTATGGAGTACGATAGATATGATTGTATCACTTGTGGAAGTAAAATAGACTCTAAAGCGTCAAAAAACTACTTTGGTCCAACGAAAGCAGGTATTACAATAATATTCTTATTATAAAAACAGAATAGTGATGGATAAAATAAATTATATAAAGACGATTTCTGCTATATTATTGCTGTCAATGACAGCAATAACAGCATTAACAGCACAATCACAGTACATAAAGGTAGATAATAGTATTGTCAAAAAAGTTGGCGATAGTGTTGTTATTAGCTTTGACATTAAGTTAGACAGTTTAAACAAACTATCCAATAATTATAAACTCGTGGCTACACCTGTTCTATCTAATAGTAACGGGAACTCACAGTTAAGAGATATTGTATTCTCATCACGTCGTAAGATGATTGTTGATTTGCGTAAGCAGGCAATAGTGCCAAATGCTCACTATGCAACACAAAAAGAGATTGTAAACTATCAATATCGCATTCCTTTCAATGGATGGATGGCAAATAGCTCAATATACTTAAATCTGAGACAAGAGGGGTGTTGCAACAAAAGAACATTAGATACAATAGTAATATCAGAAGATAATCTACAACCAATAATCCCGACTATAAATACACCAGTATATATTAGAGATTTAAAGTTCGATTATGAAAATAACGTGAACAGCAAATTTACGTTTGTACATCCTATGAGTTCAGAGGAAGCTATCGACATAGCAGATAATAGAGATCGAGGGCTAGCAATATATTTTAAGCAAGGATCTAAAGATATCAATCCAAGCTATGAAAATAACAAAATAAGTTTAGATAAGATTGTTCAGGCTGTTGATTTTATCAAAGCTGATCCTAATTTAACTTTAAGTAAGATAACAATACTTGGAGCTTCATCACCTGATGGTAGATATAAATTCAACCTTAATCTAGCTAAATATAGAGCAGAAGACTTGATCAGCTACCTTAGTTATCCCGACAAGAACATATTTGAGGTTCACAACATAGGAGAAGACTGGGTAGGTCTTTGCAATTTGATTGAGAAGTCTTCAATGCCTTCTAAAGAAGAGGTTCTTAAGATTATAAATAGGTATTCAATATTCAATGGACGTGAGAAAAAATTAATGGATTTAGCACGAGGTGTACCATATAAATATATGAAGGAACATTTCTTTCCTAAGCTGCGTAGTGCTAGTTACTTACAAATATTTTATAAGGTAGCCCTAACAGATTCACTTACTAGCGAGCAGATGGCTATTGATTTGATGACACAAGGTTATTACGAGGAAGCATTAGAGCTGCTTTCAACAGTAGAAAACACGCCATCAATATTAAATCTAAAAGGGGTTTGCTATATGATGACAGGAGATGTAAAGAGCGCAACGTACTATCTCGAAATGGCTATCAATAGTGGCAGTGATGATGCAAAAAATAATTTGGAGAAGCTAAGAGCTCAACAAGCTAATATTCAATACAAATAACGAGAATATATAAATTTCATAAATTAAACAATTAAACAAACGAGTCATGAAAAAAATCGTATTAAGCCTTATGGCATTTGCAACTATTTTTACAAGCTGTTCGAATGATTTGGAGATCGAATCGAATCCAGGTGTTGATGTAGTAGGAGAAGACACTTACGTTAAATTTAGCCTTAACAGTGGTGGTGTAGCTACACGTGCTACACGCGCTGCTGATGAGGATGGACTTAAAACTGCTAATATCTATATCTTTGAAGCTGGTGCGTTGGTTGCGCAACAACTTGATGTAACAGCAACAGCTCCAAGTATTAAATTATCAGCAGGTATAAAAGAGGTTTTATTGGTTACAAACAACGCTGGTAACTGGGGAGTAGATTCTACTTTTCCAACTTTCGAAAATGGAGCAACAATTGCTTCTGTACGTACAGAATTAGAAGCGTTAGCTGTAAATAATCCTCATTTAGCTATTGCTAAAACAGATGGTTTAAACTATGCAAATCTTGCTGGTACATTAGGTTTTGTAATGAATAGCAGTACTGTTGTGGACTTTCCTGCGGGAGGAACTGATGTAGCACCATTGGCCATTCATATACCTGTTTTGAGAACAGCTTCAAAACTTGCTGTTGGTGTTCACGCTACTACTGTAAATCTTCCAGGAGCAATTTCAAATAGTGCATTTGCTGTATTAAATACATCAATGAAAACATCTCTAGGTCGTCAGTATTACGAAAAAGGTGCTTCTCCAATTAATATTGATGGTAGTGCTAACACTGCAACTTTAGTTAACAACTTCACTGCAAGTGTAAGTGCACCAGTACTAGATCCTACTGCTGGAACTTATTACACGCATCTATATGGTTATGAGCAGATGAAAGCTACAGATATTACAACACTAGTTGACAATGCTTGGAAACCTGCTGCTGAAACTGCTGCTGCATCTAGCTTAGGTCTTGATGCTATTCTGTTTATGCCTGAGAATATTGTTAAAGGTATGGCTGCTGGATCAGAAGCATCAAAAGGAGAAGCTACATATTCTGTATTAAAAACTAAGTACACACCAGTTGCAACAGAATTTAATGCTATTCCTGGAACAACAACAACAACAGGTACTTTCTTTGCCATCAGAAATATTGCATCACAAAAACTTATGATGGGTGATTTAACAGCTCCGGAAACAACAATCGGATTCTTCTATGATGCGACAACTGCAGGAACTTTTATCACTACAAATGCAGAAGCATTACTTCCAGGAGTTGCTGCTGACTACGAATCAGTTGAATACAAAGCAGGTTTAATGTATTACCGTATAAACCTATCAAACGCTAAATTCGCTAAAAAAACAACTGAAAAGTATTCTGTACTACGTAACTCTAGCTATTTGATGGACATTAATAGTATTAATGACTATGGTACACCTGATGTAGGCGAATTACCAGGAGAACCAACAGATCCAATCGAGGAGACTGTACACCTTAACGTAACAATCAAAGTTATAGACTACACAGAAATTGCAACAACGCCAGACCTTGATTAATTAGAATATTAATCATAAACTATTTAAAACAGTATAGAAAGTAAAGAAGATGATAAAAGATAAAATTATACAAGTGAGTTTAAGTCTAATTACTATTGTATTAGCCTTTGGTTGTGTGCGCTCAGATTATTATGAGTGTTCTGTCGACTTGAACTTTCTATACACTAATAATTCGTCGAACCTTGACCTCCTAGAAAAGGAGGTCGAGGTTATCGACTTATATATCTATAATAAGAAAGATAACGCTTTAGCTTATCAAACTCAAATTTCACCGAAAGATGTTCAAAGCAGTATAACTGTTCCCTTATATGCTGGCGAGTACTATGCCGTTGGATGGGGAAATATACATAGCCAGACAAACAGTAAAGCGTTCTATGATTACGACAAAGAGCTTCGGTTATTAAAGTTTTCAGGTACGGAGATAGACTACAACATGGATAGAAAGCCGATTTTTCACGGTATATCAGATAATATTATTATAGATGGAAGTGGGAAATCATCTGCTCAAATGTCGATGACAAAAAACACAAAAACAGTTGATATAAGTATATTTGGTAATGATTCAAATGTAAGATGTGAGGTTATGAATGTTAACCGTTATCACACAATTGAGAATATGCCCAAAGAAGATCTTATTTCAATACCAGAAATAACCCCTTACGATTCAACCAATCAAAAAACGCTGTTTAAAATAAATACGCATCGTTTAAGAGAGATAAAGAGTGATAAAAGTACACTAAAAATAACCTCCATAGATGCAGCAGGAGGAATTATGAAACTATCACTTATCGATTTAATTAGAGCAGGATTAGCCCGTGGAAAAACAGTAACACCAGCGCTATATGACACCATATCAAAAGAGCTGGATAGACAAGATCATTTTAATATTGAAATATATCTTGCCAAAGAAACAGGAGGGTATAGTGTCGTAATATACGTAAATGGATATTTAGTAATATCAACAACTCCTGACTTATAAATAATAAATTAGCAAATAATAGAACCAATAATATAATGAAATTGAATAATAATATTTGGAAAATTGCACAGCTGCTTATGCTTCTGCTAAGTATTAGTTGCACGCAAGAGCAATATTTCGAAGATACTCAAGAGTCTTCGAAATTAGTTGATATTAAATTAACGATGGCGATGGTAGGAGGCGTGCCTCAATCGACCAACTTAACTAGAGATATTCGGGTTGAGCATGTTAATTTGTATATCTATGAGATGAATTCTCTTGGTAATTATTTTTATAAAGAGATGCGTGTTGTAGATAATATCGAAAAAACCACTGATGGTAAATTCAAGTTCGTAGCACAATTAGCGGCAACGAACCAACCTAGCATTATCTATTTAATAGCCAATCAATCGAATAAAGCGATACCATTACCATCTGTTCTCCCCTCAAAAAATCCAGATAAAGATGCTAAGTTATTGATTAGTCCATCTGACATCAACTATTCGTTGATAGGAACAGCGGATATAGCCATTCCTATGGCTGCAAAAATATCACTTCCAGTAATAGATGCAACAACAGTAGGTCCCGATGTTAATTTACTTCGTGCTATGTCAAGAGTAGATTTGAAGATGAAAACAGGCATTAGCCAATTTAAACTTATGGGTATTTCAGCCTGGTTCACTCCAGACAGAAACCGATCAATTTCGACCGATATAAGTGGAGAGAAGGTACAAACACCAACGATGCCCGCAAGTTATTTGATAATACCAGAAGATCCAAAACAACCAAGCACAGCAATACAATCTCCAGTTCGTTGGGATCATTCTGACGCAAACGGAGTTACGTCAATAGAGAATAAGATTTACCTGAATGAGAACATTGATTTTACAAAAAATCCATCTTTGACCAATAGAAATAGTCGGATTGTAGTGTGGGGATATTATAATAACAGCTCTAGTCTTAGTTATTATCCTATAGATTTCACCTCGGCAGACGGGACAGAAAGTATGGCTATACTTCGTAACTACAAATATAATATTACCATTAACGATGTTAAAAATGATGGTTACACAACAGAAAAAGAAGCAGCATATAGTGAAAGTATCGGCATCTCAGCAACTATTATATCGTGGAATGATAACAATCAAGACATCATCTTCGATGGTGCTAATTGGTTCTCTATCGAGAGCAAAAAAGTCTCTATAGGAGGCATATATGGAACACAAAAAAGATTAGTCGTTAGTAGTACAGTTAAATCTTCCGAATGGAAAATGGCATGGGGAGATACTTATATCTTTCCTGCTGACACCGAATATCAACAAGTAAACACATTGACTGCTCCTGATTTTGCCTCTGTAGCTAAACCTCTACCCGAACTAACTGATACGAGATCTGGTGTAATCATCTTCAATAGTTTGTTAAAAACAGGAGATAAACCAGTAACAAAATATCTATTTATCAAGGTTAACAATAGGCTGCAACTACACCTTACGGTTACGGTATATCCTGATGGGTATTCTACCGAGGACTGGGACGATGAAGGAGACGATCTAATTGAAATTGATTAAAGTATAAAATTTAGACTATATCATTTGTAATGAGTGATATATTAGAAAGTTGACAATAATAAAAACTTAAAATAATGAACGTAAAAAATCAAAAAAATGCAGCTATTAAGATACTATTTAGTATCTTAATATTGAATCTGTTTGCTTGTCAAACGATGGATGATATTCGACCAATAGAAAGCCGTATCTCTAAAGTAGAGTTTACATTTGAGGATGATATATTAGGCGACCAAACGAGAACCATAACTGCAACAAATGAAGAGAAAAAGGTCGGAACCTTAGGTCTCATGTTTTATAACGCAACAACAGGAGACTATTTTTGTAATACTGTTGCTACTGTATCAGGGGGAAATATAGCTACGTTTGCTATGCCTCAAGAGATTATAGACAATACTGTATTTAGCAAATATACGATATTAGTATTTACTCCTGGGTCATTATCATTCCCAGATAATAAATCCTTAAAGGAGTATATGAATGCACATACTGTGCATACGTATGAGCGAATGAAGACTGTTATGCATATTCAATCCAATGTGCGTATAGTTCCTTATTTGTCTTTTGCGGGAGAAACGTCACTGTTATATAACACTGAAGCTCCAAACACATCACTCTCAGTGAAGTTGAAACGTAATGTTATTAAAATAGAGATGTTGCATAAAGCAACAAGAAAACTACATATAGAGTGGGTGAAGGTCTCTAACTATCGTTCACAGGGTTACTTCTTTCAAGATGGTATCCCATTAGGGAGTACGGTTATTACAGGAGAAAAAGGTGGAACAGCTATATCGGGCGTTAAAGTTCCGTTAGAATCTCCATCAGGAGTAGCATATACGCAACAAGTTAGCAGTGGATTATACTGTTTACCCAATATTGTACCTCACTCATCACAAGGAGACAACGTTACAACTTGTTTGATTATAGCAGCAAAATATAAGGCTGAAGGCTGGAATGCCGACAGGCCAACTGAGACTGAGTTAGCAGCTACAGCTACGACTTATTATCGTGCAAATATTCATGCGCCTATTGGGGCATCACAAGTATTGAGTAGAAACAAACGCTACCGTGTCGTAATCACAGGTGTTAATGGACCTGGTGAAACAGATGAGGATGGTGCTATTATATCTACAGATAACAAGCTCGAACTTGAAACTGATGAGTGGGAAGATGGTGATGGTGATAACATTGTTACAGATCCAAGTGGTAACTATATGAGAGTTACACCGATCAATTTACTGTTTGCCCCTATCGCAGATAAAATAGAGAAATCAACTATACAAATGACTAGTGGATGTACTTGGACGGCTAAGGTGACAAAAGGTGCAGACATTTTCGAAATAATACCAACTATTGACGACCCTAAAACTCTTACGGTTAAAACAAGAAGTGTAGGCGATCCATACTTTTCAAAAAGTGGAGAGATTACAATTCAAGGTAAAGCCCCAAATGGTTCTATTTCTACAGCCCTAGTACAGAAAATAAATTTAATTCAGTACTCAACAAGTCAAGAGGTATCAATGCTATCTATTGATGGTAAACAGTCCGATTTTACAGTTGACGCTCCCGGTGATGGAGTTATCTTGAGGTATCAAGTTATTACTGGTTCGCAGTATAATAATTGGACTGTTACTCCAGACAATGATGCTATTAATATGGTATTAGATTACACAAAATCTGGAGGTAATGGTAGCTACTTAGAGATACACCTTAAGCCTAATACAACATCCGTAGGCGAAGATTTGTTAAAAGGATTGATAACGGTAAATTTTGTAGCGCCAGCTGACAGACCAAACCTTATTGAACCTATTGTTATTACGCTAAGCCAACCCCGTTCAAAACACGATATAATGGTAACGCCTGCATACTCTGCAGAAAATCCTTATGTACGCGATGTTTTTGACTATAACTACAATGGACCAAACGGAGCTGCTTCAACTGTAATTTACGTTAAGATGTTAGATCATAAAAAATATCCTAAATATAGGGTTGATAGTAGTTTCGACCTTGTTGACGTTGGGATAGTTGCAGATGTGAATAACATATATCCAACGACCTCATTAACTACTTTTACGTCAGCTTCTACTGTACAGAACTTTAAAATATATCAATTTTATACAGCTCCTGGAGATCCAACTATTGATGGGACTATAACAATAACACCTCTAGATGCGAGAAACCAGGCTGGAATAGCTTATTCATTTAATATGAAGCTGACTACTGGTGCACAAGTAGCGGAGCCTGCATACTATGATGAAACGAATAAAGAAGACCCATCTCCCGTAGATGGTCACGTATGGCTATGGACTGATGCCGAGAAGACGCAGAAATTATATATTTATGATAGAGATGCAGGGGTTGAACATCCATCTGCCTTGAAGCCAAGAGCTTATCATTTCACTAATAGAAAACCAACCGAGAACATAGAATTCAAAGGGAGTTATTGGACATTAGATAATGTGCAAAATGGAAAATTGGAAGGGACAAGCAGGAAATACCCTTATGTTAAAAAATGGGAGTTTATCACATTTTTTGATCATAGTGATCTCATTATCTCAAATATACGATTTTCTAAGCTACGTCCATTCATTATGTCGCATGGATTAAATACATCAAATTTACCATATGGTACGTTTTTAAATACATCTGGAAGGGCAGCTTTCCCTTCACATTCACTCGCATATACATGGAAAACACTTGATAAAGATAAGAAAGAGATTTGTATGGACTACGGCACTTACCCCATTAAGTGGTTTACTTTAGTTAATGAAGGTGT
>CAMQTD010000090.1 GCA_947036995.1 uncultured Parabacteroides sp. | reverse complement strand
TAATCTTCGAGTGTTTGTCATAGTAATAATTATATTTATCAATGAATCTAATGGTTTTTAAAAATCACTGATAAATATAATATTAATGTTTTATTTATTGTCGAAAAAGCTATTTTTCGACAATAAATAGTTCAGTATCTTTAGTAATGTGTATGTCACAAATACCTTTTTCAATATCTTGTTAATTCAAGTTGCTTAGCAACCCTTGTTAATCGTTTATTTAGATGGAGCTACTTTTGTTTCTGTGATCAATTTATCCCCTTCAAACGTAACCCATCTATCGAGTGTATATACTGAACGAAGTATCTCCACACCTTTAGGTGTTACCTCATACAATTCGGCACCCTCGTTTGGTGCGAAATTTCCTTCGAAAGCATACACAGGAAAACCACCTTCGCCGAGTATAGAGGCCGTAAATCCTCCACCTGTATTGGGCAAAGCATGCGGTTCTTCTCCACCCATCTCTACACAATAAGGAATGTATAGATTGTTTATTGCACTACTTTTGAAACGAATTACAGCATACCCAGCACCATTTTCGAGAAATTTACTTTCTGGATAGTCTAGCCTTAATCCCCAATACATATCATGCATGGTTTCTAGTGCTTTGATATCCGATGCTTCATATACATAACCACCTATTTTTCCACCAGATATATTATTCATATATAAGGCAATATCGTCAAGCGGAATTACTTTTTGAAGCAATGTTTTTCCATTCGGAAGTGCTACAGCGGTACGTATTGTTTTAAGTTCGAATTGCTGCTTTTCTGTTAGAGCCCATGCAGCACTAGTGGTTAATGCAATAAAATTCAGATCTGATATTTTATTGTCACTCAAGATTATTTCTTTGTTTTCGGGAAACCCAGGTAGTGTTTCGATATACTCACTTGTGTATTGTCCCGAGAATGTGTTGTCGATATTGATAATTGTCTCTTTGTTACATGCTGATAGTCCGAGCCATAAAGCTAGAACAATCATTTTATTAAATTTGAAAGATGCGTTTTTAGTCATTGAATTTATTATTTGATCTATTTATATTTCTGCAAAACTACGTATAATTTATGGTAGGTAATATAATAATAGCAGTATATTTGCACACATTAAAAGTTAAACTTATGCATATGTTTAAATACCATGACCTAGGGCAGATTGATTATGCCGAAGCATTACAAATTCAGACAGAATCTTTTGAGTTATTGCTGCAAGCTAAGCAAAATCACGAATCTAAAGCTTCGTGCAAACTTTATTTGTGCGAGCATAACCCTGTGATTACAATAGGCAAAAGCGGTAAGGATATGAATCTTTTGGTTTCAGAATCGGCACTACTTAAACAAGGCATTGCTTTTTATCATGTAAATAGGGGCGGAGATATAACATATCATGGACCAGGGCAAATAACAGGGTATCCTATATTTGATTTGGAGCGATATGGGATAGGACTCAAAGCATATATTGATCGTCTAGAACAACTAATAATTGATCTGCTTGCAGCTTATGGACTCAAAGGCGAACGTATGCCAGGTGCTACAGGGGTCTGGCTCGATACAATGGATCCAAAACGAGCACGTAAACTTTGTGCTATAGGCGTTAAAAGTAGTCGTTACGTAACAATGCATGGTTTTGCATTGAATGTAAATACGCAATTAGATGCTTTTAAGTTAATCAATCCGTGTGGATTTACTGATAGGGGGGTTACTTCAATAGCGCAAGAGCTTGGTGCTTCAGTTGAAATAGAAAGTGTCAAAAGCAGAATTGCAACGCTTTTTGCTGAACGATTTTAATAAACAACATAAAACTTAGACTAATTATTTATATCTTTGTTGCTTAATAATTAATATAAAATAGAATGGAAATAGCAGGAAAAATAATCCAAGTTCTTGATATGCAATCAGGCGTGGGTCGTAATGGTACAGAGTGGAAGAAACAAGATTACGTATTAGAAACAGCTGACCAATATCCTAAAAAGGTGTGTTTCAATATCTGGGGTGACAAAATTGATCAATTTGCTGTGCAAGTAGGCGAAGATGTTACTGTTTCGATCTCTGTAGAGAGTCGCGAATATAACGGACGTTGGTATACCGATGTGCGCGGACTATTTGTAAACAAAGTAGCAGCTCAAATGGGTGCACCAGTAGACTATGCACAACCACCCGTTGCTTCTGCACCTTTTGCATCGGCTCCAGCACCTGCACAAGCAGCACCAATTGCTTCGTCTCCAGTAGATGATCTGCCATTCTAATTTATACATATGCAAAATAACTATCAAATACATTTCGCTCCCCTACAAGGATATACCGATGCGATTTATCGCAATGCACATGCACGTATATTCGGAGGGGTAGATATGTATTATACGCCATTTGTTCGTATAGAACGTGGCGAATTTCGTTCACGCGATTTAAGAGATATTCATCCAGATAAAAACGAAGCACCGCTTATCCCACAGCTTATGGCTGGTTCGGCAGACGAACTGCGCCGCATTGCAGCTCTATTTGTAGAGAAGGGGTATACGCATGCAGATATTAATATGGGGTGTCCCTTTCCTTTGTTGGCGCGTAAGCGTAAGGGATCGGGTATCTTAGCGCATCCAGATTTAGTGCAAGAGATGTTGCAGTCCATTCAAGATATTCCGGAACTAAAATTCTCGGTCAAGCTTCGTTTGGGGTGGGAGCAGGCAGATGAAGCACTCGCTTTATTACCGCTTTTGCAGCAACTACCTATTGAGCAAATTGCCGTACATGCACGTTTGGGCATACAGCAATACAAAGGTGCGGTAGATATGGATGCATTTGAACGCTTCTATGATGCATGCGAATTGCCTTTGTTTTACAACGGCGATTTGAATTCTGCAGCAGAGATTCAAGCCATCTATACACGCTTTCCTAAACTTAAAGGAGTCATGTTAGGTAGAGGTTTGTTGGGTCATCCCGAAATGGCTGCCGAAGCTTCTACAGGTGTACTCTTAACTTCTGACGAGAAACGCACGCGACTTAAAGAGTTTCACAACGAACTATTTAATAGCTATTCAGAACTGTTGCAAGGTGATAGCCAGCTATTAACCAAGCTCAAAACAATTTGGGAATATCTATTACCAGATGCAGATCGCAAACTAAAGAAGAAAATCGCTAAAAGCAATAAAGTAGCACTTTACACAGATGCTGTACGTGTGTTATTAAACGAATATACCGAAGATGTATAGTAGAGATGAAATGAAAAGTCATAAGACAGATTTTTGGGAAGGTTTTGCATTATATTGCGAAGTGCAACCCTATCTGTATGCCCATAAGAAATGGCTTCTTTATGATACAAAGATCAAAGGCGTAGAGCTTAAATTTGACGTATTCCGTTATGGAGCCTCTGTAATGATTGAGGTAAATCATAAATCGGAAGAGCAGCGTTTGGCAATGTACGAAAAACTAACATGGTATAAAGAATCTATTGAAAAGGAGTTTGAAGAGCCTTTACAATGGAATATCAGTTGCTTGCGCGACTCAGGTCAGCAAGTATCGCGTGTGATACTCTCACGCGAGGGATTAGATTTTCATAAGCGAACCTCTTGGGGAGACTATTACGCTTTTATGGCACAAAATATGTTTCGCTTAGAAACTAACTTTTTAGCGATTGTAGAGTTTATCAGAGAGTAAAAAATGTTGAAGCAATGAATGAGATAGAATTAAAAATACACCAACTACGTGATGCATTAACGCATCATAATTACCGTTATTACGTGCTTTCGGATCCTGAATTGTCCGATAAACTTTTTGACGAAATGATGGCAGAATTGGAACAGTTAGAAACTGCTCATCCACAATTTGCCGATCCTCACTCTCCAACACAGCGTGTAGGAAGTGATATCTCCAAAGAGTTTACACAAGTAGCACACGTCTATCCCATGCTTTCGCTCGGAAACACCTACTCAGAAGCTGAAGTAAGTGAGTTTTATGAACGTACCGAGCGTGCTTTAAACGAGCCTTTTGAAATTATTGCTGAGCTAAAATACGATGGAACATCCATCTCCGTTACCTACGAATCGGGACGTTTAGTACGTGCCGTTACACGTGGTGATGGAGCAAATGGAGACGATGTTACAGCCAATGTAAAAACAATCCGATCCATTCCCTTAACATTGATGGGAGATAGCTATCCCGAATCTTTCGAGATACGAGGCGAAATTTTAATGCCTTGGCATGTGTTTGAGCAGCTCAACAAAGAGCGTGAAGCACAAGAAGAACCGCTATTAGCAAATCCTCGCAATGCAGCTTCGGGAACATTAAAGCAACTCAACCCTAAAGTTGTAGCATCACGCAAATTAGATGCCTACTTCTATTATATGATGGGCGAGCAACTTCCTACCACTACACATTACGATAATATGAACGAAGCGCGCCGTTGGGGATTTAAAGTTCCCGATACGATGCGTAAATGCAACTCACTGCAAGAGGTGTTCGATTATATTGCTTATTGGGATGTGGAACGGAAAAATCTCCCTGTAGCTACCGATGGCATTGTGCTAAAGGTAAATGCGTTGCGCCAACAGAAAAACTTAGGCTTTACGGCAAAAAGCCCCCGTTGGGCAATCTCGTATAAGTTTCAAGCCGAACGTGCAGCAACAACATTAAACTCAGTCTCTTTTCAAGTAGGGCGCACAGGTGCAGTTACGCCAGTGGCAAACCTTGAAGCTGTACAACTTTCGGGAACAACTGTTCGCCGCGCATCGCTTCATAACGATGATATTATACAATCGCTCGATCTCTATATTGGCGATCAGGTATTTGTGGAGAAGGGTGGAGAGATTATCCCCAAAATAGTAGGCGTAGATAAAGAGGCGCGTTTTATGATTGGAGACAAGGTTTCGTTTGTGAAGAATTGTCCCGAATGTAACACCCCTTTGGTGCGTGAAGCAGGCGAAGCAGCCTATTACTGTCCGAATGAGTTCGGTTGTCCACCACAAATAAAAGGACGAATCGAGCACTTTGTTACACGCAAGGCACTCAATATTGGTACAGGTCCAGAAACAGTAGATGCCTTTTATAAAGCAGGTTTAATTACTGATGTAGCCGATCTGTATACGTTACAATCCGCAGCGATGCTCAATATAGAGGGTTGGCAAGCTAAAAGCGTGAACAACCTATTGAAAAGTGTCGAAGAATCAAAACAAATACCTTTTGCACGCGTACTGTTTGGTTTAGGTATCCGCTTTGTAGGTGAAACAGTAGCCAAACGTTTGGCAATAAATTTCCACTCCATAGAGAATCTGTCCGAAGCAACCTTCGAGCAGTTGACTAATACCGACGAAATAGGAGAGCGCATTGCTCAAAGTGTAATTAGTTACTTCGCAAACGAAAAAAATAGCGATCTAGTAGCACGCCTCAAAGCAGCCGGACTACAAATGGCGATAGCCGAAGAGCAGTTAGCAGCACAATCTGATAAACTAAAAGGGCTCGCTATTGTAATAAGCGGTACATTTGAACAGCACTCGCGAGACGAATACAAAACCATGATTGAACAACATGGCGGTAAAAACGTTGCTTCTGTCTCTGGAAAAACAAGTTTTATTGTTGCCGGAGACAATATGGGACCTGCAAAATTAGAAAAGGCAAAAAAATTAAATATTAAAGTAATAAATGAATCAGAATTATTAAAAATGATTCAGTAAGTGATATTATTTTGTATTTTTGCAAATAGAAAAGTAGAAACACGTTAGAAAAAATTATAGGAGCAATATTTCCATGGCAGACATAAACTTAAAAGGAATGGGTGTGGCATTAATCACGCCTTTCAATGAAGATGAAAGTGTTGATTATGTAGCACTGGCTAAACTGGTAGATTATCAAGTACAAAATGGTACCGACTACTTAGTCGTGTTAGGCACAACCGCCGAAACACCAACACTCACAGAAGAGGAGAAAAAGAAAATAGTAGCCCTAATTATCGAAAAAGTAGGCGGACGCATCCCAATCGTATTGGGTGTGGGCGGTAATTGCACACGTGCAGTAGCCGAAAAACTACGCACAGACGATTTTACAGGTATCGATGCTATTCTATCAGTTGTTCCTTACTACAACAAACCATCACAAGAGGGTATCTACCAACACTACAAAGCCGTTTCGGCAGCAAGTAAGCTACCGATCATTTTATACAATGTGCCAGGGCGTACGGGTGTGAATATGACAGCAGAAACAACACTACGCATCGCGAATGAGTGTGCCAATGTTGTTGCCATCAAAGAAGCTTCGGGCAATATCACGCAGATGGACGATATTATTAAAAATAAACCTGCACGCTTTGATGTTATCTCTGGCGACGATGGAATCACCTTCCCATTGATTGCGCTTGGAGCAGTAGGCGTAATCTCTGTTATTGGTAACGCTTTCCCTAAAGAGTTTAGCCGCATGGTCCGTTTGGCTTTGGCTGGAGACTATACGAGTGCGCTAACCATTCATCACGGCTTTACCGAACTATTTGAACTACTATTTGTAGATGGTAACCCAGCAGGAGCCAAGTGTATCTTGAACTCAATGGGTTTTATCCAAAATAAATTACGTCTACCTCTAGTACCTACACGTATTACAACATACGAGAAAATCCGTAACGTACTTATCTCTTTAAACATCAAGTGCTAATAATACGCTGATTGTTTACGATTATACGATAAAACATCTCCTATAACCATTTGTTCTAATAATGGTTGTAGGAGATTTTTTGTGTTATAAAATAATAAGCACCTCGGTAATGTGGACAAAATAGTTGGCAAAGCCTATACAAGCAAAAAGACACCTGTGTACGACTCGGTACACAGGTGTCTTTTGGGTGACAGACGTTGTGTATTTGGAGGAAGACAGTAGTGCGTTTTCGGACAGCATATAATCCGTTATTTTGGCACAAATAAGCTGCCCCAACAGTTCAAATTGCATTTAATCCTTCATCCGTAATTCTTTATAGTACAGCGGATTGCGCTGAAGGATGATTGAATCGCCCTATTTTGTGATCTTTCACTCTTCTCCTTTTTGGAACGATTCAATTTTTCGATAGCAAAATCGTCTCAAAGGATGAGATTTTAGTTTTTCGGCTGAAGGATGACTAAATCTTGTGTAATCAACCATCCTTCAGCGCAATATACTGTAGTGTAGTTTGTTATGGATGAAGGATTAAACGCGATTTGAATCGCTGGGGAGCTATTTTAGTTGATTATTGGACACTTATTTCATCTCTATTTGGAAGGTTGAAATAGCCGCATACTTTTTGTCTGAAAGCCGCAATGTTTCGACCTATAAACATCGCGGCTTTTGGGTCAACCCCGTAATGTTTTTCACCTAAAACATTACGGGGTTTTGTGGGTAAGCGTCTCCGCGATTCCGTCTAAAAAAAAGACAACCGATCATAACTCTTGTATGATCGGTTGTCTTTTTTTTATTTAGCCCACTTATCAGGAAGTAATTCTCTTAATTGTTCGTTTGTAGCTTTAGGAGATAATGTAGCTAGTTTGTTTATTATGTCACAGAAATAAGAAAATGTATTTACGTCATTTAATCTACACGAGATAGCCAACGAGTATATTAACGCCATTCGACTAGCCCTCTTTTGGCTCCCACAAAACATAGAGTTTTACGACTCATGCTAATATATCGCATAGGTCGCTCAATTTGATTATTATCTAAATCATAGTCCGTAGCGTTTATAATATTCCCTATAGCTTCTAATTCATTAAGGCAGTAAGTTACAGCTTTTGATAGTTTGCTATCAGGCAAACATTCTTTGCTTTTTTCTAATGCTCTCAACTTAGCTTCTAGTTCGTCATAAACCACGAGTGATTTTTCTATCCACTTATCTTTAGGATGATTTCGTCGTATTAGGTAGAACTTATTGTAAGTATCTATTATATCGATTGCTTCTTTTTGATCATCTATTTCTATGAAATATCGCTTGCAATGTTGAACACATCCGAGTCTTATCGCTTTTGGATAATCCCAACCATCCAATTTTTTATAAGAGATATAACCATCAGCCTGTATTGCTCCACTATATGATTTTGGAAGATAGGAGGTGAATACCTTCGTTGACCGTGAACCGTTGTCGTAGATATAGTTTATTAATTTATACCGAGAAGAGAGGGCGGTCCAAAGATACCCCTTAAATGAACCCTTGGCATATTTCTTATCCAAAACGGTGTGATAAGTTTCATCAAAATGAATATATGAATCGGATAATATAGCTTCTTTTAATACAGGGGTAAGTTTATCTAGCAATTCTGCTGCTTTAGTAAGTAAGCCATGCGCAGTAGATTTGGGTAAATCAAATCCCATTTCTCTATAATACCTAATGATACGCTCCACTGGTAAACCATACACAAAACGCTTCTGAATTAAATCTGCAATAACAGAACTATCAAAATTTGAATTTAGAAAAGGTGAGACAGGTGTTTTTGCATCATACACACGATCGCCAACTCTGTAACTGTTGCATTTATAGATATGCTTTATTAATTTTTGTGGTATATACTCATATCTAATAACATCACGTGTAAATAGATACGTAGCTTTAGCTTTAACAAACTCCGGATGGGTCGGTTCAACAAACTCTTCTATTTCCAGTAGATCGTAATACTCTTTACGCTTAGATCCGTTATTCCCACGTTCTTTTGGTGTTAGAGCAGGCTTGTTGATCTTTAATGTTTTATCAACCGTATTACGTTTTTCTATTTTCTTGGGCAGATGTATTTTTAGCAACCCATTAAGTTTACGCTCTATTTCTTCTTTGCTTTGTGCTTTTTCAAGAAGCAACTTCTTTAACTCAGACACTTCTGCTGTTAAAGACTTAACTGTTGAGCTTAAGTCTTTAACAGCAGAAGTTAAGACATCTACTTGTGCCTGGGATATTTCTGCTAACTTCTTGTAATTCATACTGTAAAGATACGAAAAAAAATTAAGCACTCCTGTTAAAATGCAATCTTATTTTGATGTATAATATTTATAATCAGATGGTTAATAGAGTATTTCTTCTCAGCTCTCCACCTATACTTCTATGCTTTATCGAACAGATCAAATGTTCAAAGGATTTATCTTCCATCTCAAAGAATAAACTATCGCTATTTTGTCGAGGAAGCGTGTACAGGCCTAATTCTAATTTCTTATGATAGAGAACAAAGCCTTCATTGTGCCATCGAATAACTTTAACTGATTTACGAGATGCACTAATGAAGATATAAGCATCTCCTCCAAGTGCATTAAATTTACTTCTTGTTTTTATGATAGCGTAAAGGGAATGAATACCTTTACGCATATCTACCGGTTAACTGCAACAGTAAAAACGGGTTGTTTCTGAAAAGTTGAAAGCCATAATTTTACATCTTATATTTATGATGCAAAATTATGGCTTAAAAGTAACTTTCTTATAAAATCGTTACTCAAACACAGCAAACATATCTTTGAAATTAATAGTAATTTTAGAGAATAGCTTTATCAAGTCCATACCAACATTTCCATCTTCTGCGGTTTGATCATTGCCTGCTGCTGGGTGAACTCTTACGTTTTTCATTTTCACAGCTGTGTTTCCGATATTAAATACTATTGAAGGGACAAGCAGTATTTCTTTGCTACGAATAAATCCAAATCCTCCACCTGTTATCGTATCCTTAATAGCTACTTTATCGATCTCTTTTTTATATTTTGAATAGTAGGAGTGAAAAAAATCAGTAGTATTGTTTCCTGTGTCGAAAACGAACAATAAAGGATCATTTCCATGGTTTGCTTTTAATCTGAGCCCATTGCCATTTGTTAGAAGTAAATTTCGTCCAGAGGTTGGTCGATTACTTGGTTTAGCAGGAAATATAATCTTTTTTTCTTTCGTGTATATTTGAAATTCTTCTACCAACTTCATAAAGTCCATACCAAGAATGGCATCTATTTGAATAATGCTATCTACTGTGGGATTGGGCTTGGATATATACGTTATCAAATTTTTAAAAGTGATATCACCAATCTGCATACTATCCAAATAACCCTCCATTCCGTATCCTTCTCCCATCATTCCTTTATTAACTAATACAGAATCATTGGTGATTTGCACACCAACCTCCTTTGCAAATGCTTCAGATAGAAAGCTAGTTGCAGCTCCTGTATCAAAAATAAATTGATAGGTTTTGTTCTTGATAACAACAGGTATTTTAATTTGAAGTCCACGAAAGGTTTCTCCATTCAATGGTTTAAGTAGTTTTACAGGATCGATAGTGATTGCTATTTCTGTGTCTTTATCAGGGCGAGACACACTTGGTACAGGGTAATTTCTTAATTTGTTATTTTTTGCATAAAAAGCTTCATATTTTTCTAAATTATCTTTTACTCCCGCTACTTTCAGTTGATCTATGAAGCTTTTTATGTTATCAGCTGCTTTTCCATAATTACCACACTGTCCATCAATAATAGATGCGAGGAATACCATGTTACAAATATTAGAAAAACCAATTTCATTTTGATGATTAGTTAGTAGTATTTTGATATTATCAAGAGCTTCTTGTGGGCGATTGAAGTTATTGCCAATCATAATTTCAGCAAAAAGTTTAAGAACCTTTGATTGAATGGAATCTTTAAGTAGAGGATATTCTTTTTCTAAATTAAACCAATCTGATTGACCAATTAGCTGATTTATTTTTTGATCTGCTTTTTGTGCAGAAGCTGCTACTAATAAGTTTATAAAGCTTAAAAATAGAATGAATCTTTTCATGTGTTTTTGTTTTAAATAGATGTCGATAAAAGGGGTACATTTGTTTTGATATAAAATAAAGAGACTCCCCTTGAGCAAACTACAAAATGTTTTAATGTATTTCATCATTTGGACAAAAAGAGTCTCGTTATTTGATCTAAAGAAGGTTTATTGGATTTATATAAATCTCAATGAACTTTTAATTTTCACTCTCACTATTTTTACGCCTTAACCTCAGGTTTGTAGAAACCTAAATCGCTAATGTTAAACGCTTGA
>CAMQTD010000089.1 GCA_947036995.1 uncultured Parabacteroides sp. | reverse complement strand
TAGGGCATTTCTAAAAGAGCAGTTTTTGGCTTAAAAAGAAGCGTTTAAGCCTCTGTTTTACCCCAGAAGAGAATCTGATACGTATGATCACAGCGTGACAGAATGATTGAATCCGAACAGTTATCAGAACGAAACAGATTAAAACAACCCCTCCCACCAATCAAATCAATTTAAATACCACCATTAAATAAGCAAAAAGAAAAACCTCAACTTCGCCACATCGAATTATAGCAACCAACCTCTACTTATAGGTCAAATAAAGCCTGCATAGTGCTGTGTAATTATCAAAATGTCAAATTGATATGCCGTAGCATAGGGGCAAAAAAATAAAGGTCCCTTGCATAAAGCAAAGAACCTCTCGTTTCTTTTTAATTAAACAGCATTCCGCTTGTTTAATAATTAACCTAAATAAGTTTTCAGCAAAACACTGCGTGTACCTTGTCTTAGTCTTCGGATTGCTTTTTCTTTAATTTGACGAACGCGCTCTCTTGTGAGACCAAAGTTATCGCCAATTTCTTCAAGTGTCATTTCTTGACAGCTTATTCCGAAAAACATTTTAATAATCTCACACTCCCTCTCGGTTAAGGTAGCAAGTGCTCTGTCAATCTCTTTTGCGAGCGATTCGTTCATTAACTTACGATCTGCAATAGGAGCATCATCATTCACAAGTACATCAAGTAAGCTGTTATCTTCGCCTTCTACGAATGGAGCATCTACAGAGATATGTCTACCAGAAACTTTAAGTGTATCTGATATTTTATCCACTGGGATATCCAACGCTTCTGAAAGCTCTTCAGGAGATGGTTTACGCTCATTCTCTTGTTCAAACTTAGAGAATGCTTTGCTAATTTTATTTAGCGATCCTACCTGATTTAATGGCAAACGAACAATACGCGATTGTTCCGCCAAAGCTTGCAAAATAGACTGACGAATCCACCATACAGCATACGAGATAAACTTAAAACCTCTTGTTTCGTCGAATTTCTCTGCTGCCTTGATCAAACCTAAGTTACCTTCGTTAATAAGGTCGGGTAAACTTAATCCTTGGTTTTGATACTGCTTTGCAACGGATACAACGAAACGTAGATTAGCTCTAGTTAACTTCTCTAACGCTTTGCGGTCGCCTCTTTTAATAGCCTGTGCCAACTCTACTTCCTCTTCTACTGTAATAAGATCTTCACGACCAATTTCCTGAAGATATTTATCCAATGAAGCGCTTTCGCGATTGGTAATGGACTTTGTAATCTTTAACTGTCTCATCCAATATATTTAGTTGAAAAAATAAGAGATACAAAGATAGTGTATTAAATCAGATTAATAGGTCAAGTATTTAGATAACACTCAACCTATTAAAAACCTTTAACAATCTCCACACCTACTAACTCTAAATTATCCTTTACTTAGATTAAATCAATCGCGTAGTGCTTCACACTTCCATTTTGATAGAACCCTTTGATAAGCAATAGTTGATCGTCCGATTTTCCATTAAGAATATTTTTTACAATCATTTCTAAGTCTTCTTTTCTAGTAATCTTACGTCCATTAACAAGCATAATCACAAAACCTTTTTTAATGCCTACTTCACTAAATTTACCATTCGATATAGATTCTACTTGAAGTCCATAATTGGTTCCATATTTACGCATCGCTTCGGGTGTTAATGCTTTGAATGTTGCGCCTAATAACTCAACACCTGCATTGCCTTTCACAATCGCTGTACTACCTTGTCTGTTCAACAATTCAACATTATAAGATTTCGTGCTACCTTTACGGTCTACTTTCAAGTCAAGCTTATCGCCAGGGCGGTATTTACTTACTTGCTCTTGTAGCTCGCTTGCATTTTTAACCTTCACACCGTTTACGTGCGTAATCACATCCTCTTCACTCAATCCAGCCTCTTTTGCTGAACTAAAATCTGCAAATTCTATGATATAAGCCCCTTCAAGCACTTTTAATTCGTCGCGTTTATCGGCAGGTAAAGTTGCTATATCCAACATAGAAATTCCTAATACGGCACGCTGTACAGCTCCAAACTCTTTCAAGTCGTTTACTATTTTACCTGCAATACTGATTGGCACGGCAAATGAATAACCTGCATAGCTACCCGTTTCTGAGTATATCGCCGTGTTGATACCAATCAACTCGCCTTTTGTATTCACTAACGCTCCTCCACTATTACCTGGATTCACGGCTGCATCGGTTTGAATAAACGATTCAACCTTCATATCCGATCCATTTCCACGCAGAGCTGGAAGTCCGCGTCCTTTTGCACTTACAATACCAGCTGTAACTGTCGATGTTAGGTTAAATGGATTCCCTACGGCTAATACCCACTCCCCTACTTTTAGTTTTTCTGAATCGCCAAAAGGAATTACAGGTAGATCAGTTGCATCAATCTTAAGCAAAGCAATATCGGTAGATGGATCGGTACCGATCAATTCTGCTACAAACTTACGGTTATCGTTCATTGTGATCTCTAACTCTGTAGCACCATCAATCACGTGATTATTGGTGATGATATATCCATCATTCGAAATAATCACACCAGAACCCGAACCTACGCGCGGTTGCGGTTGTGGACGCTGAAAGTTACCTCCTCTATTTCCGAATAACAATTCGAACGGATCACCATAGCCACCCTGCTGTTGCTGCTGTCCTCTTCGGTTCGCCTGCGATTGATCCACCTTTGTGGTTGCCTTGATGTGAACAACACCATTCACAGTGTTTTCTGCCGCTTGCGTAAAATCTGTATTCTCAGCTGCCGATGTATGCAAAGCGGCATAGGTCAATGGCTGTTGAAAAAATCCGTTCGTCTGCACTGCTGCCGATTGATCCGTTTGCATATATGCATAGGTTCCAACTGCAACCCCAGAACTAACCGCTGCTACTAAAGTAAATCCTAATGCATTCTTCAAAAATTTATTCATCTTTTTTTTCTCTTTTAAATTAAACACTCCTCTAACGTTCATCACATGAAAGATGCCGTTTTAACAATTCGATTTGCCAAAGTAAGGTCAAAAACCGTGCGATTATTGCAGACTGCCCGCTTTTTTGATCACTTTTAACGCTGCATACAAGCGGCTTAACGGCGCTTAACAGTATCTTGTATTGCATAGTACTAAATTAACAATCGCATTGCTGCCATTCGGTCAGTAAAAAAGAACTATACAGACTAAACAGTCAGTGCAGCTCCGTTGTTTATAACATAAAGGGGATTATTTGTCAGAAAAATGCGGCATAGGATGGTTACCTGCAATAATTATCTTACCTTTGTAGCATTGCAGCAGGTCGGTCTGTCGCTCGCTGTTAAAAGCGGGAGGAAAGTCCGGGCAACACAAAGCACCATACTTCTTAACGGGAAGCAGTTCGCGAGGGTTGAGTAATGTAACAGAAAATAACCGCCATAAGCTCTTCGGAGCATAGGGTAAGGGTGAAAAGGTGAGGTAAGAGCTCACCGGGTTTTGTAGCAATACAAGATGCCGTATGTCTTATGGGTTGTAAGGTCATGTATACTGGCGCATGTAGGATTGCTCGTCCGATGCCAGGGGGTAGACTGCTAGAGCTTGGTGGAGACATCAAGTCGAGATAAATGACAGACACCTCTTTTTAACCGAAGAGGTACAGGACCCGGCTTATAGATCGGCTGCAATTTTTTATTTGAAACTTCAAGATGGAATCAAAAGATAATAAATCATTAGGTGAACGAATAGGTGATTTTCTAAGAAAAGCCATTCATTTTGTAACTTACGACATTTGGAGAATATCCGAAAATGAAGTAAGTGGGATTAAAGAGTTTTTCATTAACATGATTAAAACGATTATCCTTGCCGTTCGAGGATTTATAAACGACGATCTCACCACCAAAGCCTCCGCGCTAACTTATAGTACACTTTTGGCGATTGTGCCCATGCTGGCTGTACTCCTTGGTATTGCCAAAGGATTCGGGTTTCAGCATGTTGTAAGACAACAGCTATTCGATTACTTTCCGGGACATAACAAAGAGCTAACACATGCATTTACTTTTGTCGAGAATTATCTAGGGCTTACACAAGGTGGCGTGTTTCTTGGTATCGGATTAATTCTACTTCTCTATACGGTAATCAACCTAATTTCTGCTATCGAAGATACGCTTAACTCTATTTGGCAGATTAAAAAGTCGAGAACGTGGTATCGTAAAACAACCGATTACTTAGCGCTTGTATTGATTTTGCCGCTACTACTAACCTCTTCGGGTGGTATTTCGATCTTTCTATCAACAATCAAGGAGACTATCTTAGGCGACTATGTGTTTTTCACACCAATGGTAGAGTTACTCTTAAATATCACGCCATATATTATCACCAGTTTAGCCTTTACAGGTCTTTACCTGATGCTGCCTAATACGCGTGTCAAGTTTAAGCATGCACTAGTGGCTGGTGTTGTAGCTGGTTGCGCATTTCAATTTTTTCAAGTTATATATATCAGCGGACAAATATGGGTTTCGAAATACAATACCATCTATGGTAGCTTTGCAGCACTTCCACTTTTACTACTTTGGCTGCAACTATCGTGGCTAATTTGTTTATTTGGAGCCGAACTATCCTATGCATCTCAGAATGTAAAGAAATTCAGCTTTGAACGGGATAGCAAAAGTATCAGTCGCCGATACAAAGATTTCCTCTTCTTATTAATCACCTCGCTCATTGTAAAGCGCTTTGAACATGGAGATAAACCCTACACGGCAGATGAACTATCCGAGTCGTATCGTATTCCGGGCAGGCTCACGACTGAACTGCTGAACATGCTTACAGATATTGGAATTATAATTGAAGTAAACTACGGCTTAGACGATCGCATTGTTTATTATCAACCTGCACTCGACATCAATAAGATATCGGTTGGCTTTTTATTTGCTAAAATAGATGAATTTGGATCTGAAAGTTTCAAAATCGACACTTCTAATCTTTTTCAAAACGAATGGGATACACTGCTCAAATCCAGAAAAGATATGATGCAATCGAATGAGCGTGTTCTCTTAAAAGACTTATAATTGATACATGACGAAAAAACACGCTACAGACTTAACAATTGGTACAGAATGGAAAGTTATTTTAAAGTTTGCCTTTCCACTGTTAATCGGAAATACATTGATTCAACTCTACAATATCACAGATAGCATTATTGTAGGTCAATATTTAGGTAAAGAGGCGTTAGCGGCAGTTTCGGCTTCGTTCTTTGTCTACTATTTTATTATTTCGCTGGTTATTGGTATTGGAAGCGGTACATCTATCGTTGTTTCGCAACTGTTTGGAGCAAAAAAATATGATGATGTGCAGCGTGCTTTCTCCTCTTTTTTTATCTTTATGCTTATTGTCGGCATTATTTTTTCTATTACAGGGATTATTTTTGCAGAATCTATCTTTAAATTAATCCATACCCCACCCGAGATTATACCCGATGCTGTTGCTTACTTTAAAATCTACATTGGGGGTACATTCTTGTTTGTTACATTTAACAGCATACTTTCTATCCTGCGTGGCATTGGTGATTCTACACGCCCAATGATATTTCTGCTGATCTCTACAGTGTTAAACATCCTATTGGATCTTTTATTTATAGTCTACTTAGATTGGGGCATCGAAGGTGCTGCACGTGCAACCATTATCGCACAAGGAATACCTATGTGCATTGCTATGCACTATATTAATACAAAACACCCTATCCTCTCAATCAAAAAGAAAGATATGTTGTTCGATTTAGCCCTCTTCAAACGTGAGTTAAAGATCGGCATTCCAACCAGCATACAGCAATGCGCCATTGCACTTGGGCTTATTGCGCTATTGGGTATTGTGAATGATTTTGGAACAAATACACTAACAGCCTATGGTGTAGGTGGTAAGATCGAAGCGATCATCACACAAGTAATACTTACACTTTCGGGAGCAGTTACAGCCTTTACGGCGCAAAATCTAGGGGCAGGTAGGCTCGATCGCGTACATAACGGCTTGGCGGTAGCCCTTAAAATCAACATAATTTGCGCACTTGTAGCTTTTACAGCAATATACTTGTGGAGCAAACAAATGATGCTCGCTTTCACAAACGATCCGCAAGTGATTCAACTGGGAGAAGACTATCTACACATCATTGGCGGTTTTTTTATTATAAATGGAGCATTTAACACATATAGTGGCGTGCTACGTGGAGCGGGAGATACTTTTTTTGTGATGGTTATCAGCCTACTAAGTCTTTGGATTTTACGAATTCCGTTGGCGCTAACACTGAGTCAATCGTATCAACAAGATGGTATCTGGTGGGCAATAGCACTGAGTAGCTGCATGGCTTTTGTGATTACATTTATATATTATCAAATGGGCTTTTGGAAAAAGAAGATCATTTTAAATAATGATTAGGATTTAAACCATTGTATTCTAACAAAAAAACACGTATCTTTGCAGCGCTTTTTACACGTCCTTTCGTGTGATGGGAAATTAGGAAGCAAAAACTCTAATTTTGAGTAACACAAAAAAATTAAAAAAATGAAAACATTTCAATTAGCAGGAGTTCTAAGAACAGAAACTGGTAAAAAAGCTGGTAAAGCACTTCGTAAAGCAGATTTAATCCCAGCAGTAATGTATGGTGGTGAAGCTGTTGTCCAGTTCACTATTACTACTGAATCAGTACGTAAACTTATTTACACTCCAGAAGTATATGTTGTTGAACTTACTATTGGTGAGAAAACAACAATGGCAATCATCAAAGAACTTCAATTTCACCCAGTAAGTGATATTTTGTTACACGTTGACTTCCTTGAAGTATTTGCTGACAAACCAGTTGTAATTGAGATTCCAGTTGCACTTGAAGGTCACTCTGAAGGTGTGAAAGCCGGAGGTAGATTAAGCCTTGAAATGAGAAAGCTTAAAATCAAAGCTCTTTACAGCACGCTTCCAGAGAAATTGATGGTTAACATCGACAATCTAGAATTAGGTAAAACAATCCAAGTTGGATCTTTATCTTATGAAGGTTTAGAAATTTTGAATGCTAAAAACGCTGTTGTATGTGCTGTTAAGTTAACACGTGCTGCAAGAGGTGCTGCTGCTGCTGCAAAAGCATAATCTCGTCTCAACAGACTGATTTTAACAATTACATTATACAAAAAGGGACGCTATTCTTCGATGAAAAATAGCATCCCTTTTTTTTATTTTTGAAACGTATGAAATATCTAATCGTAGGACTTGGTAATATAGGTCCGGAATATCACGAAACAAGACATAACATTGGTTTTATGGCAGTGGATGCATTGGCAAATAGTGCTGGTGTGTTTTTTAGCGACAATCGTTATGGTGCAACCGCGACCATGAAGATTAAAGGGCGCACGCTGATTCTACTCAAGCCTGCCACGTTTATGAATCTTAGCGGAAACGCTGTTCGCTACTGGCTGCAAAAAGAGAATATCCCAGTCGAAAATATGCTAGTCGTTGTTGACGACCTAGCCCTACCTACCGGAACCCTCCGTCTCAAACCTAAAGGAAGTGATGCTGGGCACAATGGCTTGAAAAACATCCAAGAGATATTAGGCTCTCCCAACTACAACAGACTACGCTTTGGTATTGGAAGTGATTTTCAGAAGGGTGCACAAGTAGATTATGTATTGGGGCGATTCTCCGACGAAGACAAAAAGCTGCTTGAACCAAAGCTTAAACAATCCGAAGAGATTATTAAAAGTTTCTGCCTCGCTGGTGTTCAAAACACAATGAATCAGTTTAACAACAAATAAATTAAATGATGGGAGACGTTAGAATTGATAAATGGATGTGGGCAACACGCATCTTTAAAACACGTACTGTTGCATCTGAAGCGTGCAAAAAGGGACGTGTTATGATTGGTCAATCCACTGTTAAATCATCCAGAACGATCAAGGTTGGAGATATTATCCTCGTAAGAAAACCGCCAATCACCTACTCGTTCAAGGTTTTGCAGTTAATAGAAAAACGAATGGGGGCAAAACTTGTACCCGACTTTATGCAAAATGTAACTACACCAGACCAATATGCTTTATTAGAGGCAAACAAACTATCTGGTTTCATAGATAGAGCCAAAGGAACAGGGCGCCCTACTAAAAAAGATAGACGTGTATTGGAAGATTTTGCTGGACCAGATGCGTTGGATGATTTTGATTTCGAACTTGATTTCGACACCGTTGATTAATATACATCACCCAATGAACAATTTTAAAAAGTAAAGGTGCTTCACATCTACAAATGGAGCACCTCTACTACTTAACAACACTTTAATCTAAACTTTACGATTCTTCTACTTGTTCTGCTTCATAGGCTTTTAATAATTTATCTTGAACATCTGATGGTACTAATTCATAACTAGCGAATTGCATTGTAAAAGAAGCTCTTCCGCCAGTAATTGAACTCAACGAGGTCGAATAACTCGACATCTCTTTCAATGGTACTTTGGCTAATAATTTTTCGTAACCTTTCTCGCTACTCATACCCATAATCATAGCTCTACGCCCCTGCATATCACTCATTACATCTCCCAAATAATCGGCAGGAACTGCAACTGATACATCATAAACAGGTTCTAATATTTTAGGAGACGATGCTTTAAAGGCTGCACTAAATGCATGTCTTCCGGCTAGCATAAAGGAGATTTCGTTACTATCCACGGCATGCATCTTGCCATCATATACACAAATTCGAACATCTCGCGCATACGAGCCTGTAAGTGGACCTTGCTCCATACACGACATTACGCCTTTCAAAATGGCTGGTAAAAAACGTGTATCAATAGCTCCTCCAACAATACAATTTACAAATACGACCTTGCCTCCCCAATCTAAATCAACAACTTGGGTATCACGCACATTCATGCGGAACTCTTGACCATTAAATTTATATGTAGTGGGTGCTGGCATACCTTCGTAATAAGGCTCTATAATAAGATGTACCTCACCGAATTGACCCGAACCTCCCGACTGCTTTTTGTGGCGATAATCTGCTCTTGCTTGTTTTGTGATTGTCTCTCTGTACGGAATTTTACATTCTAGAAACTCAATAGGCAGTTTATCATTATTCTCAATACGCCATTTCAGTGTACGTAGGTGAAATTCACCTTGACCCGAAACGATTAATTGCTTTAACTCTGAGCTTTGCTCTACAATCCATGTAGGGTCTTCGGCTTTCATTCGAGTTAATATTTCGCTTAATTTCTCTGTATCTGAATCATTTTTAGCTTTGATTGCTCTACGATATTTAGGATTTGGATATTTAATGAAATCAAATTTATAGGTACAATCTTTACTATTTAATGTATTACCAGTTCTAACACCTTTTAGTTTTACGGTAGATCCAATATCGCCAGCAACCATCTCTTCTACCTTATTTCTATTCTGACCTGCTGGAGAAAACAGCTGAGCGATTCGCTCTTTACTACCTTTATCGGCATTCATGAAATCGTCGCCTTCGCGTACTGTTCCCGAAACTACCTTAAAGTACGAAACCTCTCCAATATGTGGTTCGACTGTTGTTTTGAAAAAGAATAAACTTGTAGGACCGTTTGCATCTGGTGCAACCTCTTCGCCATCTGAAGTAATTAAGTTTGGCATTTTATCTACACAAGGAACAATATTGCCTAAGAATTCTAATGTACGACGTACGCACATATCTTTTTCGGCCGAAACACAAAAAACAGGGAACATATCTCTTTTAAGTAATCCTTTACGGATTCCTTCTCTCATATCATCTTCACTTAAAAAACCTTCGTCAAAGAATTTCTCCATTAAGGCTTCGTCATTCTCTGCAGCAGATTCTACCAATGCTTGATGCAGTGCTGCTGCTCTTTCGGCCTCTTCGGCTGGTATTTCGAGTACATCGGGTACACCACCTTCGGGCTTCCACTTATACATTTTCATTTTAAGCACATCAACGATTGCGTTGAAAGATGCTCCACAAGATACAGGATACTGAACGGCTACTACCTTCGAGCCATAACGCTCCGTAAGACCTGTCATCGTTAATTCATAGTCCGCCTTTTCGTTATCTAATTGATTAACTATAAAAATCACAGGCTTTTTGAATTGCTCTGTATATCTAAATTGATTGATTGTTCCAACCTCAATACCATATTGTGCATTCAGCACCATCAATGCGGTATCTGTTACATTTAAAGCAGAAACAGCGCCACCTATAAAATCGTCCGCACCCGGAGAATCTATAAAGTTTAGCTTACGCCCATCCCACTCTACACTAAATACGGTTGAAAACACTGAATATCCATACTCTTTCTCCACAGGAAAATAATCACTGACTGTATTTTTTGCATCTACAGATCCGCGACGTTTTATAACTCCACCCTCGTAAAGCATTGCTTCAGCGAGCGTGGTTTTCCCAGAACCCGAACTTCCCAAGATTGAAATGTTCTTAATTTCATTAGACTGGTAAACTTTCATGACTTATGGTATTTAAAAGGTTAAACAATAAGCAAACATAAAGTAGCTTGCTTTATTTGTCTTATGCCGTGAAAATAGAGATTTATTTTAATTAAAAATGTATTTATATCGATGTTTAAAAGCATAGCTGCAAAACACATCGTCAATTTAAAGAGAAATAGAGTCTAATTAACAAGCTGAAAAGTTTTTTGTAATTATACATAAAGGCATCTGTTTCATATGTAAAAGAACAGTCAATTATACAATCTAGATCGTTTGGACTGAACTAAAAACAGTGCTAAAATTTATATTACATTAATTGTCTCTTTCTACTGATTTAAAATTGATCTGAATGCATCTACATGCGTAATTTATTATCTGAAAAATATTAAGCTATCTATTTAGGCACAAGCATTATTGATATATTCAATCCTATTTATTATTAAGTTGTAAATTGAATTTCTATTTATTAGTTTTAGCGCTTATAGCTAATACTGTTAAAAGAGCTATTATACCTTCACTCCCTGCTTGAAATTCTAATTCCGATATAACAGGGCTAAAAACTTAGTGTACATGATACATATATTACCTAGTAAAAGATTCAACAATAAGTAAAGTTGTCAAAAAGAAAACAGCTCCATCTTTGTTAGATAAAAGACTGCATATCAAACATATTCCATCAATTTCATTTTTAATTCTCCCTTGTATATTAAATACATTTGTCGTACATTGCCACTCTTTCTGTTAAATCTATCTGATATATTTTATTTGAGACTAACCTTTTTAAATAAACAAATAGCAGACTGATACAGGAATTTTTCAAGAGTTTAGTT
>CAMQTD010000088.1 GCA_947036995.1 uncultured Parabacteroides sp. | reverse complement strand
CAGATCGAAACTACAACATCAGATTACGACAAAGAGAAACTACAAGAGCGTTTGGCTAAATTAGCTGGCGGTGTAGCTGTTCTTTACGTAGGTGCTGCTTCTGAAGTAGAGATGAAAGAGAAAAAAGACCGTGTAGATGATGCATTAAGTGCAACACGTGCTGCTATCGAAGAAGGAACTGTTCCTGGTGGTGGTATCGCTTATGTACGTGCTATTGCTGCTCTTGAAGGTTTGAAAGGTGAGAACGAAGACGAAACAACGGGTATCGAAATCATCAAACGTGCGATCGAAGAGCCATTACGCCAAATCGTTGCCAATGCAGGTAAAGAGGGTGCAGTAGTAGTTCAGAAAGTAAAAGAGGGTACAGGAGATTTTGGTTACAATGCACGCACAGATGTTTACGAAAACATGTATGCAGCAGGTGTAATTGATCCAGCTAAAGTAACACGTGTAGCATTAGAGAACGCTGCTTCTATCGCAGGTATGTTCTTAACTACAGAGTGTGTTATCTCTGAAAAGAAAGAAGAGAACCCAGCACCAGCAATGAACCCAGGAATGGGCGGCGGTATGGGTGGTATGATGTAATTCAGTACCAATATATATCAATACAAAAGAGGCCTCTCCCTAATTACTAGGAAGAGGCCTCTTTTTGCGTGCATTTCTTTGCATATGTCAAAATAAAATTGAAACTTGTAGCTTCGTTACAACGAATGAATGTAAACCGATATGATGAGAATATTAATAACTGGAGCGAGTGGTTTTATTGGTGGATTTCTTGTTAATCAGGCACTGGAGCAGGGGTACTCAGTATGGGCAGGGGTGCGTGCAGGCAGCAACCGTGCAAACCTACAAGATCCACGTTTGCAGTTTATTGAATTGGATTATGATGATGTAGATAATCTAACGATACAGTTAACGGCACACCAACAAATATATGGGGCTTGGGATTATATAATCCACAATGCTGGTGTAACCAAAACACTTCATAAGGAGGGTTTCTATCAAGTAAATGCCCTCTATACACATCATTTGATAGAGGCGCTGCATGCTGCGGAGTCTAGTCCCCGAAAATTCTTACTTATGAGTAGCCTAAGTGCTTTTGGTAAGGGAGACGAACAACAGTTTACCCCCATTGCTTTGAACGATACCCCCCACCCCGATACGGCTTATGGAAAGAGTAAATTGGCAGCAGAGCGTTTTTTGATGCAGCAGACCTATTTCCCTTATGTTATTTTGCGTCCTACGGGTGTTTATGGTCCGGGCGAGAGGGATTATTTTTTAGCAATTAAAAGTGTTCAAAGCGGATTTAATTTTGCTGTAGGGTTGATTAAGCAGCGCCTTACGTTTATCTATGTGAAAGATTTAGTCTCGGTTGCTTTTTTAGCACTCGAAAATGAACAGGTAGTGAACCGTTCTTATTTTGTATCGGACGGAACCGTATATACCGATAAAGATTTTGCCCGACTGATGCAACAGGCATTAGCTAAAAAATGGGTGCTTAATATTCGGATACCTTTAAGATTGGCTTGGGTGGCATGTTATATTTCAGAGGGGCTTAGCTGGTTTGCAAATAAACCAACCGCCTTGAATAGTGATAAATACCTAATCTTCAAACAGCGTAATTGGATTTGTGATACAGAACCGCTACAAAAGGAGTTGGGATTTGTCCCCGATTATCCATTAGCTAAAGGGCTCGAAGAGTCTATTGCGTGGTACCGCAAGGCTGGCTGGTTAAAATAAGAGCACTGTAAATATGGCTATTGTAATAGAATAAAAAAGGGAGTTAGCAATTTGATTTGCTAGCTCCCTTTTCTATTGATATATGATTGATAATTAAAAAAACAATTAGATATTGTTCTCTTTAACTAAGTATTCTGCAATTTGAACAGCATTAAGTGCAGCTCCTTTTTTGATTTGATCGCTTACCGACCAGAATGTAAGTCCGTTTGGATTCGCTAAGTCTTTACGAATACGACCTACATATACAGGATCTTTATCTGCAACAAAGAGTGGCATTGGATACTCTTTTTCTGCTGGATTGTCTTGTAGGATGATTCCCTCTGCATTTGCAAAAGCTTCGCGCGCCTCTTCAATACTGATTGGGCGTTCTGTTTCAATCCATGTAGACTCAGAGTGAGCACGCATAACAGGAACACGTACGCAAGTTGCACTTACTTCGATGTCTGAATGCATAATCTTACGTGTCTCATGGTACATCTTCATCTCCTCTTTTGTATATCCATTTTCGGTGAATACATCTACGTGAGGGATTATGTTATATGCTAGTTGGTGTGCAAACTTATCTACAGTTGGCTCTTCGCCATTGATTAGTTGCTCGTATTGCTTAATCAATTCAGCCATGGCTGTTGCTCCAGCTCCACTTGCTGCTTGGTATGTAGATACGTGTACACGTTTAATGTGTGATAGGTTTTCGATCGCTTTTAGGGCTACAACCATTTGAATAGTCGTACAGTTTGGATTTGCAATGATATTGCGTGGGCGATCTTTAGCATCTTCTGGATTTACCTCTGGTACAACCAATGGAATGTCGTTATCCATGCGGAATGCGCTTGAATTGTCGATCATTACTGTTCCATGTTTTGTGATTGTAGGTGCAAACTCAACAGACGTTGATCCTCCAGCTGAAACAAATGCAATATCGATTCCCTTAAAATCGTCGTTGTGTTTGAGCTCTTTTACAGTACACTGTTTACCCTTAAAGGTATAAACTTGTCCAGCACTACGAGATGACCCAAAAAGGACTAATTCGTCCATTGGGAAGTTTCTTTCGTCTAATACGCGTAGGAATTCTTGACCTACCGCTCCACTAACACCAACAATTGCTACTTTCATTTTTTGAATATGAATTTAGTTGAAAATTAATATATTGCATCCGCCTTTATTTTGCGGAATAATTTTATCTTTGCTACGCTTTCAATCCCAATGGATTTATACACATTAGATTTACGATGTAGCTTAAATAACTTACTTTGCAAAGATACTATAACTACCATAAAAACCATGAAAATGAAGCAATTTTTTATAATATTCATGATAATACTTTCATTTTGCCGTTGTACGTCGTTAAATGATGGTTTTTTGCAAACATCAGATGTTGGCGGTTTAGTTCCATATGATGGTTCATTACCTGCGCTAACAAATCTCACAATTGAAACTGTTCGTTCGTTTTTTTTCGAATTTGATAAAGAGATTGATATCAAATCTGCGCAGTTTATTCTTTCGGGAGAAGTATCCGAGAAAGTAACACTAAGTAATTCGAAGAAAAATATTTTTGTAGATTTTAAAACGCCCATGTTTCCAGATACAGAGTATAAACTTGTTTGGAAAGGGATTAAATCACTTGCAGGCGATTATTTACCTCCCGACTCGATTCTGTTTACAATTGACTCGGACGATGATTCGCCCGATGATATTCCAACAACAGGAGCGTCACTTCTTTTTAACGAGATTCTGTTTAATCCCAATGTAGGGGGAAGCGAGTATATCGAGTTTTACAACAAAGCCGATTATGCGATTGATTTATCAAAACTCTGCCTAGATAAATATATTTCGGGGCGCATTACACACTACCCATTAGCTGGTTTTAAGCATTCTATCCCATCAAAAGGGTACGCTTTGCTAACAAAATCAAAGAAAGGTGTTGATCTTTATTTTGATTTGCCAATGGATGCACCTATTTACGAAATGGCTAAATTTCCGCAACTAAGTAATGATGAAGGATCATACGCAATACATTCAAGTGTTACAGGAGAGGTATTTGATGCACTACATTACACAAAACATTGGCATACAATCCCACAAAAAGATGCTAAGGGTGTTTCTCAAGAACGCATCTCATTCAATGCCGAAACAGACGATTTAGATAACTGGCGATCGGCGGATCAAATGACTGGCGGTACCCCAGGTTATCCAAATAGTGAAGGAGAACTTGATCCAGATGGCGACGGCGATGATGGAGGAGACGATGGTGATGATGGTGGAGATGACAATATTGATCCAGAAGCGGGTGACAGTATAGATACGGATTGCATAATTCCAGAAGGGATTAAAGCCCCCGTACTGAATGCTAAAGGAGACCGATATCAGGTATATTATCACCTACATCAAGCTGGTTATAGTGCGCGCGTTACTCTTTTTGATATTAATGGGAAAGCAGTAGCGTCGCTGCCAATAAAGGAGCAATTGCCTATGAGTGGTTATTTAACTTGGGGTGTGCTGAACGTAGATGGTGAAAAGTTTCGCTCGGGAGTTTATATTTTCTATGTAGACTTTTTTCATGAGACAGGTGCTACACTTCGTTTTAAACGAGCATTTGCCATATTGTAATGGGTGCTGAAAGGAATATTTTCACCAATAAGCTTTGTCGGGCTTATTGGTGAAATAGAAATTTTATTTTTCTAGTGGACAAGCTTTCTTAGCACAAGCTTTTTTCTTAGTACATGTTTTTTTTGTTGCTGTACATTCAGCTTTTGTTTTGTCGCATGCCTTTTTAGTTGTGCAGCACTCTTTTTTCGTTTTAGTACATTCAGCTTTCGTTTTAGTGCATGCTTTTTTAGTTGCACAACACTCTGTTTTAGCTTTTGTACACTTTGTTTTGTTGTCTTGAGCCATTACACTAGACGATGCCAAAAGGGCAATCATCATAAATCCAGAAAGAATTATCTTTTTCATATTCTCAAAAGTATTTAATTTATTAAAATTACATTGGCAAATATAAGCTTCCATATTAATACTACAAGGGCATAAAGACTTAATAATTTGTAACGAGATGCAGTCTTATGGTTTGTTTTCTTAATTTTGCATCTTAATTGACGAGATAAATGAGTTACGAGTGGAATGAACGAACGGCTTTACTTTTGGGAGAAGAGCGCGTGGAATATTTGAAAAATTGTCATGTATTGGTTGTTGGCCTAGGCGGCGTTGGGGCTTATGCCACAGAAATGATCGTAAGGGCAGGTGTCGGACGTATAACGATTGTTGATGCAGATACTGTAAATCGGAGTAATATCAACAGACAGTTACCCGCATTGCATTCTACCATCGGACAATCCAAAGTAGATGTTGTTGCAGCTCGCTTGCTGGATATTAATCCAGACTTACAGCTTACCTCCTATTGTGAATTTGTGCGTGACGAACGTACCGAAACACTTTTAGACTCTGCTCCCTTCGATTTTGTGGTAGATGCCATTGATTCGATTACGCCAAAAACAGATTTGATGTATCATACAACTTTGCGTAAGATTCCATTGATATCATCCATGGGGGCAGGTGCGCAAATTGATCCATCACTTATTAAAGTAGCAGATATATCTAAAACATTTAATTGCGGACTAGCAAAAGCGGTACGCCAACGCTTAAGTAAACGTGGAATAAAAAGTGGAATCGCAACCGTATTCTCTACCGAATTGCCAAATAAAGAGGCGATTGTGCTAATTGATAACGAAGAGTGCAAAATAAGTACTTCGGGAACGGTTTCGTATATGCCTGCTATGTTTGGGTGTTATTTAGCCTCCTATGTAATAAATAATATATAAACCATTATGAGTACAATGATACAAACCGAAGGAATAACCAAAAGCTTCGGTAATTTACAGGTATTAAAGGGTGTTGATTTAATAATCAAAAGCAATGAAATTGTTTCGATCGTAGGGCAAAGTGGAGCAGGAAAAACAACATTGCTCCAGATATTGGGTACATTGGATCATCCAGATAGTGGTTTGTTATCAATAAATGGGACAGACGTATACGCACTAAAAGAGAGAGAACAGGCTGCTTTTAGAAATAAAAATATTGGCTTTATTTTTCAATTCCATCAACTGCTACCCGAGTTTAATGCACTAGAAAATGTAATGATCCCGGCTTTAATTGCAAAAGAGAACCGTGGTGAGGTAGAAAAAAGAGCAAAAGAGATACTCTCTTTCTTGAATCTATCGGATCGGATTTTACATAAGCCATCCGAACTTTCAGGTGGTGAAAAACAGCGTGTGGCAGTAGCAAGAGCGTTAATAAACAGACCCGCTGTTATATTAGCAGATGAGCCTTCGGGGAGTTTGGATACTAAGCATAAAGAAGAATTGCATAAGCTATTCTTTGAATTACGCGACCAGATGGGACAAACGTTTGTTATAGTAACACACGATGAGCAGTTAGCAAAAGATACAGATCGCATTATTTATATGCAAGACGGAGTAATAATTAAATAAAAAATAGAATATGTCAGATGAAAGAGTTACGTTTGGAAGTAAACTTGGGGTGATTTTTGCCTCAGTAGGAAGTGCCGTTGGATTGGGTAATATCTGGCGTTTTCCGTATGAGACAGGGCAAAATGGAGGTGCAGCATTTCTTTTATTGTATGTATTATGTGTTGTGCTTGTAGGTTTGCCAGTTATGATGTCCGAATTCTTTATTGGCAGACATTCACGTAAAAATGCAGCTGGTGCATTTGATGTATTAGCTCCTAAAACTAAATGGAACTTTATCGGTTACAACGGTGTAGCAGCGGCTTTTCTAATCTTGGGATTCTATTCGGTTGTAGCAGGTTGGACGTTGGAATACTTTTTTCAAGCACTAACAGGATCGTTAACGGGTAAAACAGCAGCAGACTACGCAGCTGATTTCTCCTCTTTTAATTCAGGAATCTTTTGGCCTATTTTTTGGACGACTACTTTTATAGCACTTACGCATATCATTATTTCGGTCGGCGTGCAAAAGGGTATTGAGCGTTCGTCTAAAATTATGATGCCAATGTTGTTTTTGTTTATGATTATTCTATGTGTGCGTTCGGTTACATTACCTGATGCAGAGATTGGATTATCGTTCTTATTCAAACCCGATTTTAGCAAGATAAACTCTTCTACGGTATTGAGTGCCATGGGACAAGCCTTTTTCTCGCTGAGTGTGGGTATGGGATGTTTGATTACCTATTCCTCTTATTTTGGAAAGGATACGAATTTACAGAAAACGGCTATTACGGTAACTGTATTGGATACGTTGGTTGCTGTTTTAGCTGGAGTTATTATTTTTCCTGCTGTATTTAGTTTTGGAATTGCTCCTACTGCTGGTCCTGAGTTGGTGTTTATTACGCTTCCGAATGTTTTCCAAAACTTGCCGATGAGTGCGTTGTGGTCTTCTATCTTTTATCTATTGTTAGCTATTGCTGCATTAACATCTACAATTTCGTTACACGAAGTTGCTACAGCTTATGTACATGAAGAACACGGATTCACACGTAAGCGTGCAGCATTTATTGTTTCGTTTGGTGTATTGGTGTTGGGGGTTATCAGTTCACTCTCATTCGGCTTATTAAAAGAGTATACAGTGTTTGGACTTAACTTTTTTGATCTACTCGATTACGCTACAGCTAAAATTATGCTTCCATTCGGAGGATTGTTGGTTTCTGTTTTTGTAGGATGGCGTATTGATCGAAAGATTTTGAAAGCGGAACTGACCAATCAAGGTACAGCCTCATTTTATTTCTTTACAATTTATGCTTTTTTGCTTAAATATATTGCTCCTATCGCAATAGGTCTTATCTTTATCAACGAATTAGGATTGTTCAAACTACTCAAATAAATATATTTTTCAAGCGTAGCAGTTCAATTCGTTAATATTGAACTGTTATGTATTGGAAAGACCTACTCTATTTTTCTAGAAGTGAGAAGCAAGCCATGGGGGTATTGCTCGTTTTAGTGGTGCTTGCTTCGCTTTTATTGATATTAAAAAAAGACACAAAACTACCTACTGCAGAAGAGCAGCGCTTGCTTCGTGATTCTGTAGTATCGTTGCAGCAGAATAATACGCAGCAACCTGTAAAACAGATAAATTCTTCTCACACCAAGTTGACAAAGCATTATACTAAAAGGTCAACGAATCTCCCTGATCCAAAGCATATTCGTCCAAACAAAAAGCCTCGAAAGATTTATCATTCTCAAGAAAAATTCCCAATAGGAACTGTTATTGAATTGAATCAAGCAGATACTGTCTCGCTTAAAAAGATACCAGGAATAGCTTCTACTTATGCTAATCGGATTGTTAAGTTCCGGAAGTTATTGGGCGGGTTTTATACTATCGAACAACTAAAAGAGGTTTACGGTATGACAGACGAACGTTACCAAGCCTTGCAGCAATGGTTTAGTGTAAACCCTTTGCACATAGTAGCACTTGCCGTAAATCAGGCAGAATTCAAAGCATTAAATAGACATCCCTACATTACTTACGAACAAACAAAGGCGTTGATGCAGTTACGAAAACAGTATAAGAATCATCTTAAGTGGAGTAATATTCAACTACTGGAGGAGTTTACTGTCGAAGATTTGAATCGACTAAAACCCTATCTTTCGTTTGATTAAGGCTTTAGTCAAATTGTTTTGAATGAAAACGGTTTATAGTATCAATACCAACCTTTCTCTTCGTAATAGCGAACCAATGCTTGAATAGCATCTCTAATATCGCTATGCAGTTCGTTGCTTACAAGATGAAGATCCATACGTCTGTTGTCATTCATTTTCAATAATATATATTCGGAGAAGATTTTTGGCATGGCATATGCTGGGATCTCTTTGGAAAATTCAAGCGTTACGCTGTGATTGTGTTTCGTTACAGAAGCAACTAAATGACGCCCCTCTTTGACTGCCCACACTTCGTAATGATAGTCCTCTTTTTGTTCTGCAACACAAGGCGGTACTATGCTCGATAAGGCTTGTTGTATCATGCTATAAGCATCTTTTACTACAGGAGTATTCATAAATTCAGAGTTGATTAGGTGGATAAATAATATCTTTATTCATCTAACAAGCATCTCTTCGAGATTGTTTACTAATTTCGTTTCCAAATAAGTATACCCCCAATTATTATGGGTATTTAGATCACGTTACACATCTGAATCTTTTTCACAGCATTTGGAATCTAATACATAACTTTTTATGCCTTAAAGTCTCCAAAATATAAAATTTTAATGTATTTTTGTGCCTATAAGTTTCATTTTGATAGTAAAACTGACTTTAATAATTATAATAATAACGATATGGGAAGCAATACAGTAATAGGCGCTAAGATAAGAAACATTCGAATTACAAAAAACATCTCTTTAGAGGAGGTTGCAGAGCGCTCTGGGTTATCAATAGATCAAATAACACGTATTGAAGAGGATGTAGAATTCCCATCTCTTTCTCCACTTATTAAAATTGCACGCGTATTGGGTGTACGACTAGGAACTTTTTTGGATGATCAATCAGAATTAGGTCCAGTTATAAGCCGCAAAGGAGATCACGAAGGAAGCATTAGCTTTTCAAACAATGCTGCCAAAGCGCGCAAACATATGGAGTACAACTCACTATCAAAAGAAAAGTCGGGTAGACACATGGAGCCTTTCCTTATCAATATTGAGCGTTCTGAGAACGAAGTATTTGCATCTTCAACACACGAGGGCGAAGAGTTTATATACGTACTACAGGGTCTCGTAGAGATTAACTACGGCAAAGATACGTTTATACTAGAAGCTGGCGATTCGATTTATTACGACTCTATCGTTACACATCATGTGCATGCAGCAGCAAATGAGACAGCCCAAATATTAGGTGTAGTATATACACCATATTGATCGAATACCTAAAAAAGAACCCGCATGAAATTAACTGATAATACACTGGGAATGTGGCTCGAGCATTGGGCTACAGAAACACCAGATAAAGAATATATTGTTTATTCGGATCGTGATTTACGTTTCACTTGGAAACAGTTTAACGAACGTGTAGACGCTATGGCAAAAGGACTCCTCTCGATTGGAGTAACCAAAGGTACACACGTAGGTATATGGGCAACCAATGTGCCCGACTGGCTCACCTTTTTATATGCAGGTGCTAAAGTAGGTGCTGTGCTTGTAACCATCAATACGAATTATAAACAAAACGAACTAGAGTTCTTAATAGATAATGCCGACGTACATACGCTCTGCATTACCGAAGGGGTATTTGATGGAAACTACGTAGATATGGTTTACGAGATGGCGCCAGAGCTGAAAACCTCACAAAGAGGATTTCTCAAAAGCGAACGCTTTCCAAAACTGAAAAACGTAGTCTATATTGGTCAAGAAAAATACCGTGGTATGTATAATACCCCCGAACTACTACTGCTCGGAAACAACGTAGAATCAGAAATACTTACAGAAGCGAAAGCGCAAGTAACGTGCCACGATGTAGTGAATATGCAGTACACCTCTGGTACAACAGGATTCCCGAAGGGGGTAATGCTCTCACATCATAATATCACCAATAACGGATACTTTACAGGCGAAGCCATGGAGTTTACCGCAGCGGATAAACTATGCTGCTGCGTGCCCTTGTTTCACTGCTTTGGTGTAGTACTTGCTACGATGAATTGTCTTACGCATGGATGTACACAAGTAATGGTAGAGCGGTTCGATCCACTCGTTGTACTAGCCTCAATCCACAAAGAGCGCTGTACCGCTTTATATGGTGTACCTACAATGTACATTGCCGAACTCAACCACCCGATGTTTGATATGTTCGACCTTACAAGTCTGCGCACAGGTATCATGGCAGGGGCACTTTGTCCAATTGAACTTATGCGAGCTGTAACCGAAAAGATGCATATTACATATATCACGAGTGTGTATGGCTTGACCGAAAGTTCTCCAGGTATGACGCATACGACTGTTGATGACCCTTTCGAGGCGCGTTGTGTAACCGTAGGAAAAGAATTTCCTTTTACCGAAGTCTGTATTTTAGATCCCGAAACAGGACTAATTTGCCCTGACGGTGTACAAGGAGAAATGTGTACACGTGGTTACTTGGTCATGAAAGGTTACTACAAAAACCCACAAGCAACAGCCGAAGTAATTGATGCTGATGGATGGCTACACAGTGGTGATCTTGGTATCCGCGACGAAGATGGCAACTACCGTATCACTGGACGTATCAAAGATATGATTATCCGTGGTGGCGAGAACGTTTATCCACGTGAAATTGAAGAGTTTCTTTACCATCTACCAGGTATTAAAGATATTCAAGTAGCAGCAGTTCCTTCTAAAAAATATGGAGAAGAGATTGGCGCATTTATTATTATGCACCCTGATATTACGCTTACCGAAGAAGAGGTCCGAGATTTTTGCCGTGGTAAAATAGCGCGACATAAAATTCCTAAATACATCTTTTTTGTAGATGAGTTCCCGATGACGGGAAGTGGTAAAATACAAAAGTTCAAACTAAAAGATTTAAGTCTAGCACTTTTAGCTGCAAAAGGGATTATTCCAGCATAATTTACAAAAAGCGGTCAAAATCACTACAATCAA
>CAMQTD010000087.1 GCA_947036995.1 uncultured Parabacteroides sp. | reverse complement strand
GTGATTCCGAAGCGATTCGAACGCTTGACCCACGCCTTAGAAGGGCGTTGCTCTATCCAGCTGAGCTACGGAACCATCTCTAATTCGAATGCAAAGGTAGGGTTTTTTTTTAAACTACCAAACTTTTGGGCAACTTTTTTAATTAAAAAGGATATCCGACTGCAAAATGCCATGCAAAATTGCCATTTTTGCCTGTTTTGAAGTTTGGATTGCGGATTACCCAGCGATCTGGACCTTGTTTTTGCGGATTGTACGCTTTCATTCCTGTATCAAATCGAAGCAGAAAAAAATCAAAGTCCAGTCGAAGTCCTAATCCATACGAAACAGCAATTTGTTTATAGAACTCATCAAAGTAGAAACATCCACCAGGCTGAAAATCATAATTTCGGATTGTCCAAATATTTCCGGCATCCACATAGGCAGCTAATTGAAGCTTCCAAAAAAGACGTGTACGGTATTCAATATTTAAATCAAGACGGATATCTCCTGCTGTTTTCACTAAATCATTTACAGCATCTGTTGTTTCGGGCATAGCGCCTGGACCTAAACTACGCACCGACCATCCACGCACACCATTAGCACCTCCACCGAAATAGCGGCGTTCAAATGGAATTGTACTCGCGTTACCATAAGGTATTGCAATACCTACGCCTGCATGGTAAGCTATACTGTTACGTGCATCCAATGCAATTGTTTTACTGAAATCGAAATCGCCTTTGGCAAATTGAGAATAATTAATCCCGAAGATACTATAATTACCTACAGCATCTTTGCTAGCTTTCGTCAACGACGAAATACCATAAAGCAAGTTACCTGCCAATTCGACTGTTGCACGCATAGACATTGTACTACGTTGCTTATATTGCGGGTTAAAGTTTGAAAATGAAAACGTATAGCCCGAACCCACAATAAACTGATCTGAATAATTAAACATCTCTGTAGATGGAGGCAGCGAAGCCTTAAATGTGCTATCAATACGTGGCAGATAGACATAATCTATATCTATCAATTTAAAACTATGGCGCTGATTATTAGTCTTCCTCCCCTGCCAACTATATCCCCAGCCTCCCGAAAGAATCGTTCGGTCGTATTCGGGACGTTTCTGGTAGTTGTAACTTACCTGCAAATCTGAAGTAGCACGAATGCTTCTTCTGTAATCATCATTTAAGAATGGAAACACAAAGCTGGGGAAAATAAGAGAGGTCTCCCCTCCTATTTCAAAAAAGTTCTCATCAAAGAATCCCGATATACCCTCGTAAGCACCCCTTATTTTAAACTTAAAAATCTCCGACCCCTTAAATATATTGCGATGCTGATAATTAAAGCTGGATGCAAAGCCTAGATTTCCTGCCGTATGTGTTCCTTCGAGATCAACACCAAAAGATTGTATCTTAGCTTGCGAAGTAAGAATATAACAATCCAATTTGAGCGAATCTTCTCCTGCAAGCTCTTTGAAACGAACATTTACATTTTTCAATGTACTTAAAGATGAGTATGCTGCATAGGTACGCTCAACATTGCGCTCGTTAAATAGTTCGCCTGGCTCGATAAAACAGTTTTTACGCAATACATTGGGACGTATTATACGACCATTCTCACCATATATAATTTGAAGACTATCTAATTGAAGCGTATCCGTTGGCAAAAACAATGGTGACTGCGTTCCGACTTTAAGCGGATCGTATTCGGTTACGATCGTTACATTGTTAATATGATATTGGTTGTGTGGAAATTCCAAAGTTGTTCCATCCAATTGAGATTTTAATAAGGGCTTTATGCGAAGTGTTAGGTCTACCTGATTACTCATCAAACTACTATCCGCATCATAGGCAATATGCTCCCTATTAAATGCATAAAAACCACGTTGACGCAGCAACGATGTGATACGCTGCCGCTCTTGATCTAAAACAGAACGATCAAAAAGAGCGCCCTGCTGAACAAGCGTAGTATAAAGACTAGGCGACGAGCTTTGAAAAAAAGCGTAACGCTTCGGGCGCATATCAGGTGTTAAGTGAGCAATGCTATCAATTATAGGTGAAGTGATGTCAAATGCATAATTTTTGATCTTATAAGGCTCATCTGGCTGAATAGTATAAGTAACTGTAGCCTTTTTATCCGCAGTATCGACAACGGCAGTAACGGCAGCATGCAGGTAACCACTATTGACTAAGTATCGTTGCAATTCTGTTTTAGACTGTTCGACCAACTCCGCATCCAAAATTATTGGTTGCTCGCCTGTTTTGCGCAATTGCCTACTCAACCAACGGGCAGAGTCTCGCGATGAAGCATTGTAAATATAAAGTTGTGTTTTGAGTAAGCCAAACATTTTAAAGTTTGGAATCTGACGAAGGTAGGGTTTTAAATCCATCGCCTTAACCTCTTTGTTGGCTGATTGAATCACCACATTATCCAGTAGATAACTTCCATCGGGTACATATTTGGTTGTGCTACACGCAAACAACAAAAACATCAGAAAAAAAGAAATTCCTATACGTAGATGTACCCTCATATTTTACTGTTTAAACAGACAAATATAAGTGAAATTAAATTATTTCGTGTACTTTTGTTTCCAAAAATAAATGATTATGCTGAGTAAGTCCAAAATTAAATATATCCGCTCACTAGAACTTAAAAAAAATAGAACCGAATACAAGACATTTGTTGCTGAAGGGAATAAACTTGTAGCCGATATTTTGCCGTTCTTTGAATGTGAACTGTTAGTTGCTAAAGCATCGTGGTTGGCTACACAAAGTGATATTACTGCGGACGAAGTGGTTGATAGTGCAAATAATGAGATCGAAAAGATCAGCTTTCTGAAATCTCCTCAAGATGTTCTAGCCGTATTTAAACAACCGAGTACGGATATAACAACAATCAACACACAAACCCAACTCGTTATTGCTTTAGATGGCATACAAGACCCTGGCAACTTGGGTACAATTATTCGTTTGGCAGATTGGTTTGGCATCGAACATATTGTATGTAGTTTAGATACCGTAGATGTATTTAGTCCAAAAGTGATTCAAGCAACAATGGGCGCTATTGCACGCGTTAAAGTACATTACACAGATTTGCCTACTTTTTTAATTGAGCAAAAAGCACCTATCTATGGAACGTTTCTGGATGGAGAGAATATGTACACAAAGGAGTTGAGTAACCACGGGGTGATTGTTATGGGGAACGAGGGTCAAGGCATTCGCCCTGCGACAGCAGCTGTGGTAAACGAACGGTTATATATAGCTAACTTCCCTGCTACGAGAGAGACCTCAGAGTCGCTCAATGTAGCCATAGCGACATCCATTATCTGTGCCGAATTTAGGAGAAGAGAAGTCGCAGCCATGCAACCGAAATAAAAGCACTGGGTCTGCATAATCAATCGGAGCCAGTTCACTTAGCTGAGCAATCAATTCAAAAGCCGAAGCAGTAGGTTGTTCGGCTTGTATACATTGCAACGAATTTAAGAGTATAGAAGCATCAACAGATTGATTTGCCCGTACAGGGAACACCAATCCATCTACAAAAACAGTCGAAGCAATCTCTTCTACAAAAGGAAATACACGCTCAATACAACCAGTCCCATCCAAGCGTATGCAGTGCATACGCAGACTTTGGCCATAATAAAGGTAATGTGATGCAAACTGTTTCATATTAATCAATACTACTTTTTAATCATTGCTGGTTTGTGATGGTATCGCATCAATGAGATGGTATCTAAATAAACCTTATACCCGTGATCAACATCGAGTAACGAGTCTAAATGAATAAGTTCACCATCAGGCTGCGTTATCGTATCAGACACCGATAGGCTATCTTTTGATGAGCTATGTAATATTGCCCCATTTAATGCAATAGAACCCAATATACGCTTAACAATTTGAGTCGAATCGCTTTGAAAAGAAGCTTCGAACAAGCCATCTTGCATTATCTTTTGCTCAAACGTCAAGATAGTGTCGCGCTGTTCGATCCTAAATTTCAATACTGGATAATAAAGAGTGTCCGAAGGAACACCCCATACATGCATGGATAGTACAAACTTACTCCCTGCCAAATATGTATCTTTAGGAAAAAGATCGAACGTAACTTTATTATCCAACAAATTATCTGTTAGTTCAAGCATAGACGGAAGCTCCCAAATATTGATCGAATCTTTCTTGTTAATATGTAGATCGTCTAACTTATAATCGCCTAACGCCAACTTTTGCACTTTTAACGCCTTGATCACATTCTCATACACGCGCATATAAATATCCAAGTTACGACCATACCACAGCAGCGAACTGTCATATAAAGCCTCGTCAATTTGATGCTTTTTAAATATAGAACGATATATCGCTGCCTTCTCAATATCATCATTACCGGACCTATAGTCTGTAGAAATAATAGATTCTGCCAATTGCATGTCTATTAAAACCTGTGTCATCTCCTTTTCAGAAAGGAAACGACCAGGCACTTTAGTACATGCAGCCAAACCGAACAGTAGGGTTAAAATAAAGTAAGTTGTTGTCTTGGTTGTCATATGGCTCTATTTTACTCTTTAGAAAGACTTTCGGACAGCGTGTTACGATAGAATATAAGTAACAAGAATACACCTACACAGATAGCAGAATCTGCTAAATTAAAGATAGGTCTAAAAAAGATAAACTCTTCGCCACCCCAGAAAGGAATCCACGAAGGAAAGTTCGATTCTATAAGCGGGAAATAGAACATATCCACAACCTTACCATGCAACCATGAAGCATAGCCACCGCCCTCTGGCATAAATGTTGCCAACTGACCGTAGCTATGATCAAATATCACTCCATAAAAAACAGAATCTAGAATGTTTCCAAGTGCTCCACTCATAATTAGTGCAACACTCGCAATGTAGCCAAATTTGAAATTCTTTTTTACTATTTGATAAAGGTAATAACCAATAAAGCCAACTGCAACAAGACGAAATAATGTCAAGAACAGCTTTCCTATCACTTCGATACCAAACGCCATACCTGGATTTTCGGTAAAATAGATATAAAACCATTTTGTTATTTCGATACTTTCGTGCAATTCCATATGGGTTTTAATCCATATCTTTAGTACTTGGTCTGCCAATAGCAGTAAAAAGATAATCAATACAGCTCCCCACCCTTTTGAAAACTTCATCTATATTTGTTTTTTATATGATCTATTACTTAGCTCCGCCCATTTTTGCTTCCATACTCAATGTAGCATGAGGCACTGCGCGTAAACGTTCTTTCTGTATTAATTTACCTGTTTCTCTACAAACGCCGTATGTCTTATTGTTGATTCTCACCAAGGCTCCTTCGAGGCTTTGGATAAATTTCATTTGTCTTTGAGCCATACGTCCTGCTTCTTCTTTTGAAAGGGTTGCTGCCCCCTCTTCTAAAACTTTAAATGTTGGCGAAGTATCAGCTACATCATTCCCATCTGAGTTCATTACAGAAGCCTTCAACATATCGTAATCGAGTCGTGCTTTCTGCAATTTATCCATGATGATGCTGCGGAATTCTTCCAACTCTTCATCTGAATATCTAGTCTTTTCTGTCATAATTTATCTACTTGTCAAGTTAAACATTTTTTAATTATATAAAATCCTCTTTGTGTACAACACAAATTACCATTAATTAGTTGAAATATTGTGTCAAATATAGCACAATATTTACTTATTACACACAAAGAGGCTCTATATTCTATATATCTTATGCTTTAGAAATGCTGATCTGAAGCTTAAAGTCTTCAAAATCTAATTCTGTAGCATCTTCTAATTCATTAACAATAATTAGGTTAGCAGCTAATACTTGATTGGCAATATATTCGTTATACTCGTCAATAGCATCGTTAATATTATCTGACGAAAGTATTTTTATATTTACCTTATCTACGATTTCAAAACCATTCGCTTTACGGATATTTTGTATACGATTAACAAGTTCACGTGCTAATCCCTCTTTACGAAGTGTTTCAGAAATTGTAATATCCAATGCTACTGTTAGTTTGCCTTCGTTTGCTACGAGCCATCCCGGAATATCTTCTGAGATGATCTCTACATCCGAAACAAGTATTTCTGCCGCTTGTCCATCAATATTTAGCATTAGAACACCTTTGCGTTCAAATTCTACAATCTCCTCTTGTGTTATCTTTTGGATAGCGGCTGCAATTTGCTTCATGATCTTACCATAGCGTGGACCAAGCTTCTTAAAGTCTGGCTTCACCTTCTTCACTAAGATACCTGCCGATCCATCAACGAATGTAAGTTCTTTTACGTTTACTTCGTTTAAGACTAAACTCTTCATTGCTTCGATACTCTCTTGCTGGTGTACATCTACTACAGGTACCATGATGGCTTGTAGTGGCTGACGTACCTTGATGCTTACCTTACGGCGCAATGCTAAAATCATCGACGACATATCTTGCGCAATTTGCATACGCTCTTCTAGGTCTTTGTCAATTAATTGAGCATCATAGCGTGGGAAGTTAGCTAAGTGAATTGACTCTACCGACTCACGTCCTGTAACAGTAATCAAATCGCTAAACAATCTATCTGCATAGAATGGTGCGATTGGCGCCATCAATTTAGCGATTGTCTCCAAACAGGTATAAAGTGTTTGGTAAGCCGATAGTTTATCTGTTGTAAACTCTCCACCCCAGAAACGGCGACGGTTTAAGCGTACATACCAGTTACTTAGGTTATCGTTTACAAAGTTCGATATAGCACGTCCGGCACGAGTTGGCTCGTATGCTTCATAGTATTGATCTACATCTTTTACAAGCGAGTTCAATAGTGATAACACCCAACGGTCGATCTCTGGACGATCGTTCAATGCTAAATCGGGTTCGCTATAGTTAAATCCATCCACATTGGCATAAAGCGAAAAGAATGAATAGGTATTATAAAGTGTTCCGAAGAATTTACGGCGTACCTCTTCGATACCATCTTCGTCGAACTTAATATTATCCCATGGCGATGCATTGGTAATCATATACCAACGGAGTGGATCCGAACCATATTTCTCAATCGTTGAGAATGGATCTACTGCATTACCAAGGCGTTTAGACATTTTGTTTCCGTTCTTGTCCAATACAAGACCGTTCGAAACCACTGCTTTGTAAGCTACGCTATCAAAAAGCATGGTTGCAATGGCGTGCAATGTAAAGAACCAGCCACGTGTTTGGTCTACCCCTTCAGCAATAAAGTCTGCTGGGTATGCACCATTATCGAATGCTTCTTTGTTTTCGAATGGATAATGGATCTGAGCATAAGGCATAGCACCCGAATCGAACCATACATCGATAAGATCTGTTTCGCGCTTCATTGGTTTACCCGATGGAGACACTAAGAAGATATCATCTACATACGGACGGTGTAGATCTATTTTTTCGTAATTATCTTTTGCATAGTCTCCTGGTGTAAATCCTGCATAAGGATTCTCTTCCATCAAGCCCGAAGCAACTGATTTTTCTATTTCGTTGTAAAGTTCTTCTACAGAACCGATACATAACTCTTCTAAACCATCTTCGGTTCTCCAAATTGGTAGTGGAGTTCCCCAATAGCGGCTACGTGATAAGTTCCAATCTTGTAGATTCTCTAGCCACTTACCGAAACGTCCTGTTCCTGTGCTTTGAGGTTTCCAGTTGATTGTTTTATTCAGTTCAATCATTCTATCACGCGAGGCAGTAGTACGGATAAACCAGCTATCTAGTGGATAGTAAAGTACAGGTTTGTCGGTACGCCAGCAGTGTGGGTAGTTGTGTACGTGCTTTTCGATGCGGAACACACGGTTTTGTTGTTTCAACATCACACAGATATCAACATCGAGTGTTGCATCCTCTTCTGTTAATGTGGTATCGTATGCATTTTTCACATAACGCCCTGCATAAACATCGTATAAAGGGATATCAATATTTGACTCGGCATAGTCAGAATCAAGATCTTCGATCAAGAAATATTTACCTGCTAGGTCTACCATCGGACGAAGATTTCCGTCTTTATCGGTCAACATCAATGGAGGTATGCCGTTTGTTTTCGCTACACGGTCGTCATCAGCACCAAAAGTTGGCGCAATGTGTACAATACCTGTACCATCTTCTGTTGTAACAAAATCGCCTGTAATTACACGGAAAGCACCTTCACCTGGGTTCACCCAAGGAATTAACTGCTCGTAATGCATACCTGCAAGTTCGCTACCTTTCCACTCTCCTACGATTGCGAAAGGGATTAGTTTGTCTCCTGCATTGTAACTGTCTAATGCTAGGTCGGCTGCTTTTGGATTAAAGTAGGCATCTACTAATTCTTTAGCAATCACCGCTGTCATTGGTGCATTGGTGTATGGGTTGTAACTTTGAACGGCTACATAGGTTACATTCGGACCTACACAAAGTGCAGTATTCGAAGGCAATGTCCAAGGCGTAGTAGTCCATGCAATAAAGAATGCCTCGCCAAACTGATCCATCTCAGGTTTTGGGTCGAGCACTTTGAATTGCGCTGTACAGGTTGTATCTTTTACATCTTTGTAACAGCCTGGTTGATTAAGTTCGTGTGTACTTAATCCTGTACCTGCTGCTGGAGAGTAAGGCTGAATACTATAGCCTTTATAAAGCATATTTTTAGTATAAAGCTCCTTTAGTAGATACCAAAGTGTTTCGATATAACGGTTATCGTACGTAATATATGGCTCTTCCATATCTACCCAATAACCCATTTGGTTTGTTAGATCTTCCCACTCTTTGGTATACGTCATTACATCTTTGCGGCAAGCTGCATTGTACTCTGCCACTGTAATTGTTTTACCAATATCCTCTTTAGTGATACCCATTGATTTTTCTACGCCCAACTCCACAGGTAGTCCGTGTGTATCCCAGCCTGCTTTACGCATCACTTGGAAACCTTTCATTGTTTTGTAGCGACAAAAAATATCTTTAATTGATCGGGCAATCACGTGGTGAATTCCGGGCATACCGTTAGCCGAAGGCGGTCCCTCGTAAAATACAAACGAAGGGTTCCCCTCTCGTGTTTCAAGACTTTTACGGAAGATATCTTGATCGTTCCATTTCTTCAGTACCTCTTTATTGATGTCTGAAAGATTAAACTTTGAATACTCGGTAAACTTATTATTCATATGATATTTGTTTTTTCAATCTGCTAAAAAATAACGGCAAAGATAAGTTTTTATTCTTGAAAATCAAACCCGAAGGAATCATTTGGAAGAGGTAAAACGTATTCTTGCCGTTTTCTTATGTTTATAAATCGTAAACGGGTTGTTATTACCAGATAACTACACGCTCATTTGGTGCAAAATACATGCTATCCGATGCTGTTACATCGAATGCTGTATAGAATGTATTTACATTGCGTAATGCTGCATTCACGCGCCACTCCCCTAATGAGTGTGGATCTATTTTTGTTAATCTCAAGATCTCCGCTTTGCGAACATTTTGTGCCCAAAGATTGGCATAACCTAAATAGAAACGTTGATTTGCCGTAAAGCCATCTATTGGTGCTGGTACCTCTTTGCCTTTCAGACTGTTTTGGAATGCTTCGTAAGAGACTAGCAAACCGCCTTGATCGGCAATATTCTCGCCCAGTGTAAAGCGTCCGTTGGCATGCGTAGAGTCGGCAACAATAATATCATCGTACTGCTGAACCAATACATCGGCTAGCTTCGTAAAGCGTTCTGCATCTGCTGGAGTCCACCAGTCGGTTAGGTTTCCGTTTTTATCAAACTGACGTCCTTGGTCGTCAAATCCGTGTGTCATCTCGTGTCCGATTACTACACCGATAGCGCCATAGTTGATCGCATCATCTGCATGCAGATCAAAGAATGGAGGCTGAAGAATGGCAGCAGGGAAACAGATCTCATTCGTTGTTGGGTTATAATATGCGTTTACGGTTTGCGGACTCATATGCCAACGAGCACGATCTACTGGTTTGCCTGCATCTGCTAACATATATTCTACATCAAAGATAGACGAACGGCGTACGTTTGCCCAATATGAATCATTTTCGATCTCTAATCCTTCATAACTTCTCCATTTATCAGGATAACCGATCTTCACTACAAAGGCTTCTAACTTCTCTTGTGCTTTGATCTTTGTGCTATCGCCCATCCAAGATAGGTTTTGGATGCGTTGCCCCAATGCTTCTTGTAAATTATCTACCAATGTAAGCATGCGCTCTTTTGCCTCGGGAGGGAAGAATTCTTTTACATACATCTGACCGATTGCTTCGCCCATGGCTCCGTTTACGGTGTTTAATGCTTTTTTCCAACGTTGCTCTTGCTCCTCTTTACCAGACATTGCTTTGCCGTAGAAGTTAAACGATGCATTTACAAAAGCATCGCTTAAGTAGGGTGCTGCACGATCTAACAGGTTATAAGCAAGGTAATATTTCTGCTCTTCGAGTGTTGCATCTTTTAGAAATTCGTTTAAGCCTTCGTAGTAGATGGCTTGTTTTGCGTCAATCTCTTTTACATCATTAAGACCCATTGTGCCGAAATAGACATCCCAATCAAGGGGATCGGTAGCGGCTTTGAATTTATCTAACGGAATCTTATTGTAGTTTTTTTGAGAATCGCGCAAGTCTTCTCGTGTATATGATGCCTTTGCAATACCTGTTTCGATCTTTAGCACGGCTGCTTCGGCTGCTCTCACAGCATCGGGCGTGTAGTTTGCTAAAGAGAATAGGGTTTTGATGTAACGGCTGTATTGTTTGCGGATATTCAGCGAAGTCTCGTCGTTTACTAAATAGTAATCTCTATCGCCCATAGCGATGCCTGATTGATAAAGCTGTACGATATTGATCGAACTATTCTTTTCGTCGGCACCTATATAGAGTGCAAAATAGGGAGACATCCCCTCTTTGTGCATCAAGGCAACTTGCTTTGATAGGTCTTTTTTGTTTTTAATGGCGATAATTTTGTCCAAATCTTTTTCAATTGGAGCAACACCTTCGGCATTCAGCTTTACGCTATCTAAGCCCATTTCGTAAAAGGTGGCAATCTTCCAAGGTGTCGTATTGGCATCGTGCGAGGTATGTACCAAGCGCTCGATCATCCCTTTTAATTGCTCTTGATTGTTTTCACGCAGTAGGTCGAACGATCCAAAACGTGCAAACTCTGGCTTCAACGGATTGTTTGCCATCCAGCCACCACAAGCATATTGATAAAAGTTATTAGCAGGCGATACGGTTGTATCTAAGTTTGCTAAATCAATCGCTCCAACAGGAGTGTCTTTTACAGGCGTAATACATCCTGTGCTGGTCACTGCTCCAGCAATAAGTGATAAAATGATTAACTTCTTCATTCTTATCTGTGTTTAAATCAATTTTATTGATATTACAAAGGTAATCATTTTATGATAGTATGGTAAAGGGTTGCATGTTTTTCAATCTGTTTGCTGATTATTAGGCTACCTCTTTTTAAT
>CAMQTD010000086.1 GCA_947036995.1 uncultured Parabacteroides sp. | reverse complement strand
AGCGCTCCACTTAGCATTAAAATGCACTGCTGTTGCAACAAACTATGCTTGTAAAGTGTTTTTTAAGTGTTAGTAATCTCATAATTAAAAAACGCTATATAATGGGGAATTCAGATATTGGAGTTATAGGAATGGGTGTGATGGGGGCAAACTTAGCATTGAACTTCGAAGAAAAGGGCTGTACCGTATCACTATATAATAGACAAACCGCATCAGCGCCATCCAAAGTATCACTTTTTATGGCGGAGCATGGATTGGGCAAACGCTTCAATCCTACGCATTCGATTGCCGAATTAGTTGATTCGATACGCAGACCACGTAAAATACTGTTGATGATTAAAGCAGGTGTTCCTGTAGATGATTTAATTCATCAACTCATCCCCTTTTTATCGCCCGATGATATTGTGATAGATGGAGGGAATTCAGACTTCAGAGATACGGCACGTAGGGTGTTGCTTTTAGAATCAAAAGGATTTTATTACATCGGTGCAGGTGTTTCGGGCGGTGAGCTAGGCGCACGCTATGGCGCTTCGATTATGCCTGGCGGTTCATTTGAGGCTTGGCCACAGGTGCAGGATATACTTCAAGCAGCTTCTGCCAAACTTACGGATGGTTCTCCTTGTTGCGAATGGATGGGGATTGGTGGTGCTGGTCATTTTGTTAAAATGGTACACAATGGGATAGAGTACGCTTTTATGCAACTGATAACAGAGGCTGTGATGTTGCTTAAACGAATAGAACCATGTACGAATGATGCATTGAGTTGCATCTTTTCTCAATGGAACGAGGGTGCACTAAAGAGTTATCTAATTAAAATAACAGCTCAGATATTTGCTAAAAAGGAGCAGGAGGGGGGCGACTCGTTCTATCTTTTGGATAAAGTACTGGATGTGGCTCGGCAAAAAGGTACTGGGCACTGGTGTGTAGAGGCAGGTTTGGCTTTAAACGAACCGCTGCCTATTATGGCACAGGCGCTCTATGCGCGTTACTTATCGGTTCAGAAAGAGTTGAGATTGATGATGTCGGGGCGCTATCCCACCGCCAACACGATTGACTCTGCTCAGTTGAATTTAACTGTACAAGATGTGCAACAAAGTTTATACGCATCAGTGCTAATGGCGTATGCCGAGGGTTTTAGCCTAATAAACCGTGCTTCGATCCATTACGGTTGGCAATTGCCATTGGATAAAATCGCCTTAATTTGGCAAGAGGGCTGTATTATACGAGCCGACTTTTTAAAAGAAATAACAGCTGAGTTAGCCGGTGAGCCGAAGTGCGACTCTCTACTACTCACCCCTTTTTATCACCAAACAATCACGGCTAACCTGCCAGCGTGGCACAACGTAATAGCAGAGGCAGCTGTAAATGGTGTGGCACTGCCGTGTATGGCTGCGGCATTAAATCAATTTAATAGCTTGCGGTTACACAATTCGATGGCGAATTTAATTCAAGCACAGCGTGATTACTTCGGAGCGCATACGTATCAGCGCGTTGATGCTCCGCGGGATAAATCGTTTCATTCCGATTGGGAGGGAGGCGATCAATGCTAAATAACACGCCCCCAGCCAACCAACTGCTTGTTATCTTTGGAGCTTCAGGAGATTTAGCCGAGCGGAAGCTCTATCCATCCCTCTTTAAGCTCTATCAAAGAGGATTACTACCCGAATCGTTCGCCGTGATCGGTGTTTCGCGTACGGTATATACCGATGTGCTGTTTCGCAGCCATATCCAACAGCAGATTTTAAACCTCGAACAAGACAAAGCGGAGGTGTCAACGCAATTAAACCAGTTCTTACAACAACTATACTATGTCCATTTTGACACACACAAGGAGGAGGAGTATGCACAACTGCGTAAACGTGTAGATGAACTGCTGCCTACACTTGGCGATACAGATCGGATTCTGTACTACCTAGCTACGCCACCTTTGATGTACGAAATAATACCCACCTGCCTCAAAGCGCATCAACTAACAACCGCACAAAGCGATGCAGGTTGGAGACGTATTATCGTAGAGAAGCCTTTCGGGTCTGATTTAGCTTCGGCTATTAAACTAGGCGATCTGCTCCAAACGATCTTTAGCGAACCGAATATTTATAGGATAGATCACTATCTAGGGAAAGAGACCGTACAGAACATGCTGGTATTACGCTTCTCGAACGGTATATTCGAACCATTATGGAATCGTAATTATATCGATTTTGTAGAGATATCGGCAGCAGAAATGCTCGGAGTAGAAGAGCGTGGAAAGTATTACGATTCCGCAGGTGCTTTGCGCGATATGATTCAAAATCACCTCCTACAGCTTATGGCATTTGTAACGATGGAGGCACCGGCTAACTTTGAGGCAGAGTCTATACGGAACGAAGTAGATAAAGTATTTATGTCTATTCGTCCCTACACCACACCAAAGCAGATAGATCAATCCGTTGTGCGTGCACAATATACCGAACAGACATTAGATGGTACACAGCTTAAAGGATATAGGCAAGAGGAGTATATCGCCAAAGATTCTACTACCGAAACATTTGTAGCCATGAAGCTATATATTGATAATTGGAGGTGGAGTGATGTTCCGTTTTTTATCCGCACAGGGAAGTGTTTGCCAGAGAAGAAATCTGAAATTACGATTCACTTTAAATCAACACCCGTACAGCTTTTTGCAGGGCAGTGTTCGGGGTCGTCGTGCAATAAATTAACCATCCGTATTCAGCCAGACGAAAGTATCTCGTTAAAGTTCGGTCTTAAACTACCAGGCTTAGGGTATGAGGTGAAACAGGTAAGTATGGATTTCAAATATAATTCACTACAAGAAACAACGTTGCCAGATGCCTACGAACGTCTTTTGATTGATGCTATGGAGGGCGATCCAACACTCTATCCTCGAAGTAGTACGCTGCAAACCTCGTGGCGCTTTATTGATCCGATTCTCTGCCATTGGAACGAAAAAGGCGCCGAAGGACTCTGTTTCTATCCAGCGCGAACAAATGGACCTGAAGAGCAGTTGCTATTGTTACACGAGCCGCTATCTTTTAAGAATGCAGATTTTGCCGATACACCACAAAAGTGCGATATCACTTAAATAAGTATATATCTACTTTTTTTGAAAATATTTTAAATAAATTGACGATGAATTTGAATACCTACACACAACAAACCGAGGCTTTAAAGGCTTTAACAGCTGCTTTAATCCTTCAGATAGAGAAACAAGATAGATATGAGTTTAATATAGCCCTTCCAGGTGGTACAAGCGCCCATATTGTATTTGATTATTGGCGCACGCATTGTGCACAATCAATACCGTGGCATCGCATTCGATTCTATTGGGTAGACGAGCGTTGTGTGCCTCCAACAAGTGATGATAGTAACTTTAAACTTGCTTATCGCCTGTTGTTCGAGCCTTTATCTATCCCTGCATCTCATTATTTTAGGATTCAAGGAGAGCATAAAGCAGCCGAGGCAGCACGACTTTACAGTATGCTGATCTACCGCCAGCTACCACGTTACCATGATGTGCCACAATTTGATGCTATACTGTTGGGGGTTGGGGTAGATATGCATATCGCGTCCCTATTTCCTCCAATTTTGAGCGAATGTAAGCATACGCCACAAGCAATAACAGCAGTGCCGAGTTTGTTATCTGCGATACGCCCCTATGCGGTTTCGATTCAGCCCATAACGCGTCAAGCACGTGTAACAATGACAGCGCCTTTTATACTGAACAATAGTCCGCTGTTTATTCCGCTCTTAGGCGAAGCGAAAGCGAAGCTAGTGCCACGCTTAGCAGATGTAGATACCCCCGCAGGATATATACTTCAAAAGGCAAAACGAGCTTCAATTTTTGTTGGTACCACATAAATACATTACTTTTGCAGGTATGAAACTAACAGAAGAACAGCGTTTATTTATTCGTACACATGCTACATCAGAGGTAACAGGCTTGTTACTTAAAGCCTCGAAGCATCCTACATTAAACATCCCCTTTTTGGTGGAGCAGATTGTAGCACGTAGGCAAATCAAAGAGAAACTTCCGATGTGGTTTGAAAACGAACAGCTAGTTTTTCCCTCTAAGATAGCTGCCGAACAATGTTCTTCAGAGAGTACAGCACGTTATAAGCAGTCGCTCATTACGGCAGCAGATGTTGTGTGCGATTTAACAGGTGGCTTGGGTATTGATAGTTACTACTTCTCTACCAAAGCCACACACCTATATTACATGGAACGTTTTGCTGCTTACTGTGAGGCTGCACGACTCAATTTTGCAGCACTAGGTGCTCAAAATGTAACCGTAGTTGAAGCAGATAGCACACAATGCTTGCATGCATTGCCTAAAGCATCTGTGTTTTATATTGATCCTGCACGCAGGGCGGAGGGGAATAAACGCGTTTTTGCACTAGCAGATTGCGAACCCGATCTGTGCGGTATCAAGGCTACACTCCTAGAGCAGGCGCCTTGCCTAATTGCAAAAATATCTCCTATGGCAGATATCCAACAGACGTTACATTTACTACCCGAAACAACAGAAGTACATGTGCTTTCGGTAAAAAATGAGTGCAAGGAGTTGCTTTTCGTATTGCGTAGCAGTGCCATATCAAACCCTGTGGAGCCACGTATCCATTGTGTGAATTTTACAACAAAGGGAGCTGTTCAGCACTATGCTTTTACAATTCAGGACGAACAAACTGCACATATATCCTATACAGCAACAGCGGTAGGCGCTTACCTATACGAGCCGAATGCCTCGATATTAAAAGCAGGCGCATTTAAACAGATAGCACAAGCATGTGAAGTGCGTAAATTACAGGTAAATAGCCATCTTTACACCTCAAAGGAGCTTTGTAAGGATTTTCCTGGGCGTATATTTGAGGTCGAAGAGGTGATTCCGTTTAGTACAAAGGGGTGCAAAACAATTCATAAAACAATCCCTCAAGCCAATATTACAGTGCGTAACTTCCCTATTAGCGTAGAGCAATTGCGTAAAAAGACAAAGATAACGGATGGAGGTGCTGTTTATCTGTTTGCAACAACGCTTTATCCAGATGAGAAGGTGTTGATTAAGTGTAAAAAGGTAGATTAAGCAACAGGTTTACTGGCTGTATATTTATCCCATAGCCCCGTTGCTATTATTTGCTGTGTTTCATCTGCTAGTGCTTGTAGGGCATGGGGTGATTTGTCTTGTTCGGAGGTTTCGATTGCAGGGTGTATAATCATCTCCATGCGATGTGGTTTTACGCGAAACGAGCCGATAGGGAGTACCTCAAAAGGTCCATTCAATGTGATTGGTATAATTGGTAGTGCGAGGTCTGTTGCAATCTTAAAGGCACCTTTCTTAAATCGAACCATCTTGCCTGTATTGGTGCGTGATCCTTCGGGGAATATAATAACAGAGGTTCCTTTTTTTAATTTCTGTTTAGCTTCTTGGATGGTTCTAGATGCAGCTTTATGTGAAGAGCTATCTACAAAAATAAAACCAGCCGCCTTGCAGGCCCTCCCTACAAAGGGGATCTTTTCAATCTCCTTTTTCATCACCCATTTAATATGAGTACCTAGAAATCCGTAAATAACAAAAATATCAAAAGCACCTTGATGGTTGGAGACAAATACGTAGGATTGATTTTTCTTTATATGCTCAAGTCCGCTTATCTTTACTGGACAAAGCGCCAAGTAACATGTAGCCCACGACCAAACCATGCCAGGGTAATATGCAAAGAATCGTTCTCCTCCGAGAAAGCATCCTATCACAACAATAATAGCTGTCAGAATTGTTAATGCTAAAAAGATTGGCATAAATATCAACCAATAGTAAATTTCATAAAATACGCTCTTCATAAGTTGGTTTATTATTCTAGAATCATTATCACAAGGAATGTTTGTTATTTACATTTATGCAAATATAGAGTATAAAACGGCTTATTGCTATCTATTTTGGTTAGTTTTATCATTTTTAGTCTAAAATATTTTTACAATCAGTTTATTATTCTTTTATTTGTGGACAGAAAAATATTAAATAAAATATCAACAAACCATGAACGAATTGCTAAAATATCTTGGAGTGATAATTCTCCTTATCGGTGTTGCTGTTCTTGCTGTACCTTTTTTGAGTGGTACACAGTCTAACACACTTCTATTAGTAGGTCTTGGACTTATTTTGGGAGGTTTCTTTGCACATATTTTTATCAACAAAAGAGTACAATAGTACACTCTTTGTTATAGAAGAAAATAAAGTCATTCTTAATTTATTTAAGGATGACTTTGTTGTTTATGCGTATTTAGTTGATCGCTTTGTAGATTGTGTCTTGGATACGTGTGCGAATATTCATCTTGGCTAGTTTTGTGTTACTTCGGTTTGGATACACACGGTTGCTTAGGAATATGTAGATAAGTTGTTGTTCGGGGTCTACCCAGAAGCAAGTTCCTGTATATCCCGTATGTCCATATGTGGCGGTTGAGGCGAGCCCTTCTTCTCCCGAAGGCTTGTCAAATCCTAAACCTCTTCTGCTTGTTGGACTTTTACTTTGGGTAAATAGTCGCGCGGTTTTTTTGCTTAAGTACTTTTCTCCTCCGTAACTTCCCTCGTTGAGGTAAAGTTGTAATATCTTTGCTAGGTCTGTTGCGCTAGAGAATAGCCCAGCGTTTCCGGATACGCCCCCTTGAAAGGCGGCAGACTCGTCGTGTACATAACCCTGTAAGCGTTGTTTGCGTATAAATTGATCCTCTTCGCTGGGTACGATAATTGCAGTATCCATGTAGTGTAGTGGGTTGAATGTGGTTGTGGTAGCGCCTAATTTGCTGTAAAATGTATTGTTTACTATTTCGTCTAATGGTTTGCTTTCAATTGATTCTACTACTTGTTGCAGGAGCATAAAGTTAACACAAGAGTAACGGTATGAGCCTCGTCTGCTTAAACGTGAGGTTTTGATCTCTTCTATAATTGTATCTTTAAAACTATTGGCGATGTATAGGTTGTGTGCAGCTTCGGTAGTATGGGTTGGTGTGGGGGTGGTTGAAACAATATCTTTCAAAAACTTAAACTTATTATTTACATACGTGCTAGCATCGTACCGAACGGGGTGCAATGCATTGCGCTTTCGGCTATATACGCTTCCTTTATAACTAGATTTGTCAATGGCATGCATATAGAAATTGATAGTTGGAATAATGCCTGATTGATGGTAAAGCAACTCTTTCATTTTGATGTTACTTTTGTTAGACTCTTTATATGCCGGAAGTAGTTGTCCGATGGTGCTGTTGAGTGTAACTTTTTGATCGTCGTATACCTTCATAAAAGCAGGTAGCGTAGCCGCTGCCTTTGTGGCAGAGGCTAGGTCGAATACCGATTGATTTGTTACTGCAGGCGATTTTACATCGAATGTATAGTTCCCAAATGATTTATTATAGATAATAGCACCAGCTTTAGCTACCAATACTTGGCAGCCAGGGAAGGCTTTGGCTTTGAGTCCTTCGTTTACAATGGTATCTATTTCGGATAGCCTGAGGGGGTCTATCTGTACCTCGTTGGGCTCTTGAAAGGAAAGCCTTGTTTTTGCTGTAAAGATACCGCTTCCCGCATAATACATTGAAGGGATTGAGACAGGAAGTTTTCCTTTTGCCTCGATTCCGCCAAAGAGTAGTTGTGCCGAAAGCTGCTGTGCTAGAGGCGTAGCTTCGTATGCCATTAGGATTCCTTCAGCTTGTTTGGCAGAAGCCTTGTGCGATTTTAAATAATATGGAAGTGTAAAGAATACGTATATAAATTCTTTATTTGTAGCCAACTGCCTAAGCGCAGCACTTTCGGGTATGCGTGCGGTAAACATTCCACAGATAATTAAATCGTATTGTTCGAGTTGGCTGTAGATTTGTCTTGTTTGTGCAGCTGTAGCATTACGGCTCAGCTGAAAATTGGTAACTTTACCATATTGGCTAAGTGTGGTTTCAAAATCGTTTCCTCTTTTTCCTCCGATTGATAGTACAGCAATTTTCTTTTTATCCAACCCTTTGATTGGGATGATGTTCTCTTGATTTTTTAGTAATGTGAGTGCTTCTTCGTTTAGTTTGCTAGCGATCCATGCTGCACTTGGTGTGTTAAGGCGTTTCGAAAGACCTTCGAGTTGGATTGGTTTATAGTTATTCAATCCAGCAATGTATTTATATGCCAATACTTTTCTACACTTTTCGGCGATTAACTCTTTGCTTATTGTTCCCGATGCTATAGCTGCTTTAACAGCTTTGAAGTCTGTAAAAGGAGATGCTGGAGCTAGTAGAACATCATTCCCAGCCAGGAGCGCTTGCACGCTGATATTGCCATTTTTCCCTGCGCCAGCACCTTTCATTGCTAAGGCATCTGTAAAGCAGAGTCCCTCAAATCCTAACTCCTCTTGTAAAAGGTCTGTTATAATTGGTTTAGAGAGAGAGGATGCTTTGCGTGATTTGTCGAGTGCAGGGATGGATAGGTGGGCAGTCATAATACCTGCATATCCTTTATTTATATATTGTACGAAAGGGTATAGCTCTACACTATCCAATCGTGCACGATCGTGCAGAATAGTTGGTAAGGTGTAGTGCGAGTCTGTATTGGTGTCTCCGTGTCCGGGGAAATGTTTAGCTACCGAGAGTATCCCCGTTTGCTCTAGCCCTTTGGCGTAGGTTAAACTTTTGTTTGTAACAGCGTGTACATCTTCGCCAAACGAACGCAGTCCTATTACTGGATTATCTACATTGCTATTTACATCCATAGCAGGAGCAAAGTTTATATGAATACCCATCTCTTTACATTGACGACCCACCTCTTGCGCATACTTATAGATTAATAAATCGTTTTCGATAGCACCCAACATCATGTTTTTAGGAAATCGAGTTGTATTTGACAAACGCATAGACAGTCCCCACTCCCCATCCAAAGAGACCATCAAAGGTATCTTGGATTGACTTTGCATGCGATTGGTTACTTGTGCTTGAGAGATTGGGTTTCCTTTGTGAAACAGTACGCCTCCCAACTTTAGCTCATTGATGTAACGTGTCAATAACTTGGTGTTTGCCGCATTCGTGTGTGGATTGGCTATAACCATGATAAGCTGACCAATTTGTTCGTCTAGGCTTAATGAATTAAAAACAGAGTCTACCCACTGCTTCATCTCTGTTTGATTGGCTGCTTTGTAGAGCGTGGGAGTTGTTTGGGCACAACAAATTATTGTGCTTATACATAGAAGCGATATGAGAAATATCTTTTTCATTACTAAGGAGTTAAATAAATTTCAATTTAGCGATAAAACATCATTCAAAAATACAACATTTTATTCACAAAGCAATGGTATAGCGCTAAATATGTAAAATTAGAAGAAACAATTTGGTAGTGTTATAAAAGTTTCGTTCCTTTGCACGGCTTTGCGTAATCTCTGATGGAAAAAGTAGTCCGTTATATTGCGTTTCGTTCAAAATAATTTAAAAAGCTTTAAAACAATGGATTTTTTAAAAATTGCAAATGATGCATTTGCTACAGGCAAAGAGCATGCTCCTTTCAGAAGTGGAGACACAGTAACAATCGCTTACCGTATTAAAGAGGGCGTAAAAGAGCGTATCCAGCAATATCGTGGTGTTGTACTTTGTATCTCTGGTCACGGAGATAAAAAACGTTTTACTGTGCGTAAAATGTCTGACAGTATTGGTGTAGAAAGAATTTTTCCTCTTGAATCACCATTCATTGAAAGCATTACAGTGAACAAAAGAGGTAAAGTACGTAGAGCTAAATTATATTACCTACGCGCACTTACTGGTAAAAAAGCAAGAATCAAAGAAAGACGCTTCTAAGCATCTTATTTGTGAGCATACGAAAGGCTATCTGAACATTCAGATAGCCTTTTTGTTTTTTAGTTAATTGGTAAATCTACCATAGTCATCAAAAAGCTTCCGTCCAATCAATCGAATACTTAATATTACCGCCAACATGGAGGCTGCAAAGTTGATGATTAGAATCATTATTTGATATTTAATCGAAACGTCAGGCTCGCTACCACCCAATATCTGTCCGATCATTGTGCCAGGTAGCGAAACAAGTCCCATAACCGCCATGCCTGCAATGGTAGGGCTAAAGGATTTAATTAAAGCTGTTCGGATAAAAGGCATTTGCGCTTCGTGTGGTGTTGCGCCATTACCTAGGAGATAGTAGTAGAGCTGGCGCTCACGCTGCAATCCATCACAATAGCTGTTTAGAGCAATTACATTAGCAGATAGCATATTTCCGAGCAAAATTCCTGTAATAGGAATAAAATAGCGCGCATTGAATACAGAATCTAACTCCATAACAACGCCTAAGAAGTACCCCGCAACGACTGTAATAGCAACAGAAAAAGAAACGACAAGCGGGATTATCATCATTTTGCTTTGCAATGAGGTGCTCTTCAGTGCTGTTTGTGCAGCAATTAATATCATGATTACTACCCATAAGATATTAACAAAGGGATTATTCCATTCGAACAGATAATTTAGGTAAAACCCGATAAACAGTAGTTGTGCTACCATGCGTGTGGAAGCTATCAATGTTTTCTTTATAAGTCCCGTACGGTAGTAGTGCAGGAAGTAGAGCGGAATAAGTAGCAGTCCAAGTCCGATCGTGAGATGCAGGTAGTTGATATCAATTGTTTCCATAGCTTGTTTTTAGAGAGTGTATATATGATCGCATGCAGCAATAAACCGTTCGTCGTGCGAAACAGCAAGAATTGTAATCCCTTTATCACGTAAGTTCTGTAAAAACAGAATAACCCGACCTACCGAAGCAGCATCCAGTGCAGAGGTTGGTTCATCTACAATGAGTATTTTCTTTTCAAGCAATGCTGCAACAGATAGCATGATGCGTTGTCGCTGTCCGCCCGATATTTCTCGCACACGTTTCTCGTACAGGTTTTGATCTAAGTCAAGCATTTTGAAGTAGGAGAAGAGTTTTTCTTTCGAAAAGGGGTGTGTTTGATTTGTTTTGAGAAGAAAAGGTATCTCTATCATTTCATGTACCCATTCTGCTGGTAGTGCAATCTCTTGTGGAAGCCAAGCTATATTGTTTCGGATGGCATGTATATTCTCTACAGAGAGCAGTTGGTTGTTTATTGTGATAGAGCCTTCGCTTAAGGGCGTAAAGCCCATGATAGCGTTTAATAGGGAGCTTTTACCCTTGCCTGATGCACCCGTAATGCAATTTATTGTTGATAAGGGTACATGGAGGGTTAGGTTCTTGAATAAGATATCTTTTCCATAAGCAATGGATGCATTTTGAATACGTATCATTTTCTGTTGGGGGGATTTGATTGATCTGTATATACGGTGTAAAAACAAAAAAGAGAGATACTCTTTCGAATATCTCTCTTATGCTCTCCTTCTTGGACTCGAACCAAGGACCCTCTGATTAACAGTCAGATGCTCTAACCAACTGAGCTAAAGAAGAATTTCGGTCTTTCCCTGATGTCTTATGCTCTCCTTCTTGGACTCGAACCAAGGACCCTCTGATTAACAGTCAGAT
>CAMQTD010000085.1 GCA_947036995.1 uncultured Parabacteroides sp. | reverse complement strand
CAACGAAATAAGAGTATTTATTTGTTTTAAGAAATAGATCTGCTCTATATAACTATAAAGTTCCCATCACATACAATTACATAAGATTGCATGTGGTGAGTGCTTTCTCATTAATTTGTATTGAATGATATGATTTTATCATTGCAAAACAGCCCCTTTACTTGGTGTTGGTAGGTAAGACTCTTGAATTGAATTAAATAAAAAACATGATAAACATAACGCTGATTTTATTAACAGGACTAATGATATCCTCATGCGCTCTGACAAACCAAAACAACATGAATGAGGAACAAAGAACTAAATTTTTAAAATTACTTGAATATTGTGATTTTGTGCGATTGGATAAAAATATTGCCAAAGTTGCTAGAGTTAATAAAAATACGGCTCCCTATGATGTAATTAGAATAAATAATTATACAAATAAACAACCTTGGGCTACCACTGTTATGCATGATAAAATTAGTGAGGTCGAATTACAGCAATGGATCGAAAATGCAACAATCAATATTAGTGGAAATGATATTCGTATTGAAACTGTATATGATAATGTAAGTTTAAACAAGCTTAAAACCAATTATGGTTTTGTTTTCAAAGTCGTAAAAACTAACAAAAATGGCAAAGCAATGCAAATGATATCAAGTCCAATTGATGAAATGGCGGGCGTGCGAATCCGTCTTACCTCTCATCTTAAGAATAAAAAGGGTGATGATATCCCCCTATCGGAATGGGTTAATTTACATGCTAATAAGATTGACACTTTAGAAAACAAAGACAGCAGATATCACAGATTTGAGATTAAGATAGATAGAGAAAATGAGGATAAGCTAATGGGCTATATTGAGTTAAGACTACTTAAATCACTAAATTACAATCGTGTAAATATAGAATTGAAAAACAAAAACTTACATAAAGAATTCATGTTGGACAATATCCCATTTGAGTTAATAGATTTTGAGCCAGGTAACTTTTTCGTTGCGTATAATACAGAATACCAAAAAACTGTTGATGATTGGGAATATTTTGTAGTAACAGATAATCAATATCTTAATGCATCGTCGAGTCGTAAAAGATCTGACTACTATGACAATCTAATCCAATATTATAAAAATCCAGATATGACTATTGGGGGTATAATAACGATGGGTACAACTGACAAATTTAAATTTTCCGATATTGGGCTAACTAAAAATATGCTGTACAAAGAGAAAGACCTGAAATTAACAAAGTCTGATATAGAATCTCTTTTTGCAATAGATGAAACACCGAGAACAGAAATAGACACACTCCGAATGGCTATATGCTATCTAACCAATATTGAAAAAGCAGAGTCCGTTATTATCTACAACGAAAATAGCCAGAGAGATGATCCCACGAATAGTATAGGTCTATTCGTGGGATATACTGATAATAAAGTAGAGCATGTTATTTTTAATCGGGAAAAGTAATTTTAATTACTTTTATATCTACCACTAAAATGGAGTCTGACATAAATAAGGTTATATAATCATTAGTAAACCAGCAAACTATGATAAAAATATTAGGGGTAATAATTTTCACTTTGCCATTAATTCTCGCAATAGCATCGCTTCCTGCAACAATTATGTTGCTAGCTGCACCGTCAGAAAAGGGTTTTTATGCAAAATTATTCCCTGTATTTGCAATACTGATATTAACCTACTTTATACCTTATATTATAGGTTTAAAAATGGTATTTTCAACCGAAAAACTATGTTATTTTACAATTCCCCTTATACATATTCTGCTTACTCTTTCTATATACTTTATAACTGATTACATTGAGAATCAAGAAAAGATTAATAGAATAAATATTGTCACCACTATAGAGGGTGTTCTGAATGAGACTTATAATAATGAAATAAGTATGGATATGAACAATTCGTTTAGAAAGAAATCTCGTTTATTCGATAAGCAAGATAAAAACCATTTCTGGATTCAATATACTGGAGTTAATAAAAATAATATCAGTGAGGCGATTAAAAGCGAAAGAAGTAAGAAGAATGACTACATTAACATTAATACCAGGCTGGTAGAGAGTATAGCTGGATATGTAGATGATTATGTTATTGTCGAATCTGAAGGCAATATAGTACAACTATATTCATATATCAATTTAGATTATTTATATTATGACAAGGTTAAACATATTGAAAAGATTATAGAACTCGCACAAAAACTGCTGCGTAAAAATGATCCGATTAAGGCTATGTGCTACATGAACCTTCAAGTTAAACCTAAATATGCAAAGGCAGGATTTATGGCTTATGATTATCTAGACACGGAGGAATCATTAGATAAGCGAACAATTATATTGATGGAGAAATCCGCATTTCTACTTACTCAAACAGGCAACGCGATGAGCAATAACTATTTTGCCAATCGCTATGGTATCGTGCCTATGATGATTAAAAATATAATACCTTCATTTTCCTCAGAGAGACTCAATCTGACTATCACAAATGGTTTTCTTGACTATATTGATCAGAAATTAGTCCTCCGAGGAGATTATGCGAATAATACAAAACAAATAACAGGAAAATATATGTATCACTTTGCAGATGGTGATATATACATTGAAAATTAATATATATATATTATGATATTTAAGAAAAAGACAATTAAAGAAATGGTTAAATCCGGGGATTTGACTAAATTGAAAAAGATTTTAACTGAAGACAACGTAAACGACATATTAGATAATGAATTTACAGCTCTTTACTATGCCGTTGAAAATGAAAAATCGAAAGTTGCTAAAATGCTTTTAGAGATGGGGGCATCTATCAATATAAGCGGCGATGAAAGTGTATCAATAATGGATGTCGTTGTGCGAAAATGTAATGAAAATGTATGGAGCGTATTTTTAGAGGCTGGGCATGTATTATCAGATACAATTGATGGACAACCAATCATACATTGGCTGTTAACTCAAAAATATTACTGTAAAGAACTTCTAAATCTTCTACTGAATAATGGTTTTGATATCAACACATTAAATTCTAATGGCATGACAGCATTAGCGTATATTGTAAGTGGTAAAGACTTCTCATCTAAAGCTTTTGATCATATATTAGAGGCTGGTATTGATGTAAACTATGCTTCTTCTTCAAATAGCTCACCTTTTATCGTTGCACTTGAAAACAGAGAATTACCTTGTACTCATACATTCGTGAAATTTAACTTCAAAGATATATTAGCAAATTTAAAGCAATACGGACTTGATCTAAATACGCGTAAGATCATGCTGTCAGGAGGTACATTATCTCCTGCTATTTGTGCTATGCAGCAAAATAAGCCGAGCCGTTTTATAGCTTTGTTAGATGCTGGATTACCGATAAGCAAAGAGGAGGCTCAAAGTCTTCTTGGATATCTAGATATAAGTAAATTTAACTCACAGATGCGCAGAGAGCTTATAAAAGCTAATGAAAAACATGGCAATACAGTTGCGATACCAATTGCATTTTATGATAAGTGGGATCAACAAAAGGTAATTGAAAAATTAGCTAAACAGCAAGAGGTATCTATTACATTGGTTAAGGAGATCGCATTAAATGCAGAGCACTCATTCAAGACAAAAGTATCGATGATTACACCTCTACTCGAGTGTGGTGTAGATCTAAATGAGCCTATAAAATATGCTATGGTAGATATGACATTATTATGCGCTGTCGTAGGCTGGAGCGATCAATTGAAAGATGCAGATGAGCTTATTCAGTGGTTATGCGAGCGTGGAGCGACCATTGAAGCAGGTGGATATTCTGCTTTCTTATCTGCAATTTGGTTTAATAAGTATAAGTTAGCGCAGCTGTTATTAGCGCGTGGTGCACAGGTCGATTTTATTGATATTAGGGGCATGAGTGCGGAGTCTATGATTCTAACCGCCTCTCCAAGGGGTGATAGGTTTGACATCTTTGAAGATATGGCTAAAATGATTACGCTTGTCTTAAAAAGTTATGAACAGATAGGCAAACCATATCCACATGATCGATTAGTAGTGAGTGGAACATCTGTGAATAGTCTGACAAGAAAGAAACCTTTCATCGCATCACTTGGATTACATTCTGGCGACGGAAGGCGTATTTTAACGGAAGCCTATCTTGAATCTGATTGGGATATCAATCGTAAGTATGCAGATGCTTATCTGGGTGATAAAACATATAACTTAACCTTATTTGATCATATGAACTTAAATGAAAAGACCAAAGATGAGGATTTAATCTATATGCTGCAAACATATCCGAATATTAAATGTGGAACAGCAGAGGATAGGGGGGCAGATACCCTTCGTTCTGCTATAAATTCAACTAAGTGTGCAGCGCTTATTGAGATGATTATAGAGAGACATGATAATATCAATCGCATTCTCTCTATTACATATATAAATGATGACGTAGTTAAATCAAATGAAAGCAACTATATCATTTATACAGTGACTCATGGTGGTAACCTAGAAGTAGATATAGAAGAAAAAACAGCGTGGACGCATCGTATTCTGCGAGCACTTATTAAGGCAGGATGTGATGTTAATTTTATAATGAAATTTGAATTATTAGATGCCTACAAAAACACAGGTCATTATCGTAATGAGGTGTCGTGTATTGAACGAGTGGCTCAAATGTGGGCGGATGAACCCAATGCTGGTATCCTATTAACAGAACTACTCTTAGACAATGGTGCTCGGGTAAGTACTCAACTAGGGTATTACGGTGAAAGTTACTTTCATCTTGTTTGTGGGCGCATCACTGATCGCTTTAATGAGTTTGTACTAAGATCCCTTAAACTAATCGAATCAAGAGGAATGTTTGATGTTAATAGCAGATCTAATAATGGTGGTACACCTCTCCTACACGCTGTAAATAGAAGTAAAATCGAGGTTGTAAAGTGGCTCATTGAACAAGGTGCAGACATCATGGCTATTGGTGGATTTGATCAAAGTACAGCGGTGAATCGTGCTATCTCCAACTTCAATGATGTTGACAAGCAGCGTCGATTGGAGTGCGTAAAAATACTACTTAATGCAGGTGCCGATATTGATTACATTGACAAAGATGGTGATTCTCCACTTAGCGCTGCAGTTCGATTCGGTTGTTTCGAGATCGTAAAAGAGTTAGTATCTAGAGGGGCTGATTTGAATATAGTGAATACAGAGGGTGAATCCCTTATTCACATAGCGGCTAAAAGTAAATATGCTTACGACCTATGTAGTGTTGATAATGACAAGTACACACCTGAAGAGGCACTTGAACTTCGATTAAGTATCATTTCTTTTCTTACGGAAAATGGGGTGGATATTGACGCTTCTCAAGAAGGGAATACATCACCACTGATTGCAGCAATTCTTAATAACGATGTAGATATATTTAAGGTACTTACCAAATGTGGCGCAGATAGCAATAGGGTGGACACATATGGTAGAACGGCTGCGATGATGGCATGTAGATATGGTGATTTTGGCTTTGTCAATACTCTATTTATGCGCAAGAAAACAGGGGATATTGTTCTGAATATCGACATACAAGGACTCAATCTAATACACTATGCTGCCCTACGTAATGTTGATGAAAATGATGACAAGAACGCCAAGGAGTTTATCGAGATATTTATCGACCGCATGCAAATTCCTATTATAAATACAAGTAAAGGCATATCGCCACTACACTTCGCTTGTAACACAGGAAAGATTGAGACAGTGAAAAAACTTATTGAAGCAGGTTGCGATGTAAATTGCACCTACGATGGAGGGGTTACACCGCTTATGTCTGCTGCTGGATATTCTGAGTCGAGCAAGACTGAAAGACAAGAGGAAATTATAAAAATTCTCATTGATAATGGAGCTGATATAACCTTAAAAAACACCAATGGAGATACAGCGGCAGACTTTGCACGAACTGTAGACTTCATTGATGATCTAGATGAATTAAATTGTATGATTGCTACACTTGAAGGCGGCGGCATTAGAATGGGGTTTAATTGATGTTTGGATTGTTTAAAAGGCGAACCCTAAGGGAGTTAATAGAACTCGGTGATGTAAAGAAACTAGCAAAGGTTATTGGAACAAATAACGTGAACCAAAGGGATCTTGATGGTAATTCTTTACTTTTTCATGCACTGCAACATAATAATATAGAGGTATTAGAATTACTGCTGGAGCACGGAGTTGAATTGAGTTTAGGTGAGCGAAATGAGCGCTTACCTAAACTTGTTATTGATACCATGAATGAAAGTGTAGTGAAGTTAATGGTGTTGCATGCATGGGAGCTACCAACACAGATTGAGTATAATAAAATCATAATGCCCACTTTGCACTACTTAATCGTAAGACGGTGTTCCCAATATCAATTTATCCGATTTTTAGTTGATAGTGGTGTAGAGATAGACGTTCTTGACACGCATCGCACACCTGCTCTTTCCTTCGCTCTTAATAGTCAACCTTGCGATAAAAAAGTTATTGAACTGCTTATCGAATGTGGATGTAGCGTAGATTATGCAGAAGATATATATGAATCACCCCTATATAAAGCATTAAGTATGTACGAACGTCCGCAGCGGGATAAAATAGTGCTGTTTGAATTGCTGTTGCCACATATGACGAATGACTGGGATAGATATCAAATTGAACTACTTAAAGGCACGATTACAAATAGAGAGACAGCATTGTTTTTACAGCTATTATCTAAAATCTATGATGGATCAAAGGTACTGGAAATTGAAAATATTGAACTATTTCTAACAGCTAAAAATTTCACTCCAGCATTTCAGAAGCAGCTTATAGAAATAAACCTAAGCAAAGGACTTGACCTGCCTATAAGCATTGATATAGTTGGTAAAGACAGTATACCTGCCGCAAAAATTGTGGCTTCAAGTCGGATGTTTTTTGAAAGACTTATATCCTTAGATATCGATATTGAGCATAAGATAGCGCTGATTAAAAGCTATAAAACAAGTGGTGGAGATATGGAACTTGTTGGATCTATGGGAATACATAAGGCAATATCACCAGTAATGGCACTCACTATTGAGAGTAGTGTAAACAGTGATGCTATGATTCATCTGAACACAATTATATCAGCGGGATTCCCCATTCAAACGGCTGAAGATAGTGCACTATTTTATGCTGTAAATAAATATGCTACTAATGTTATGAAACTCCTTCTAATTGCTGGAGCAGATACACTATTTATTAATAAAAAGGGACAAACACTCTTCTCAATACTCATAGATGAAGAGATACGTGAGTTGAAACCAAACAGTATTTTGCGTCTAAATGAGGTTATTAAAATCATTCATACAACGATAGATCCTGTCCAATTTAAGGCGCTGATCAATATTCCTTTTATAGTTGAGGGAAAGGAACATCCAATAACATTTATCAATTACGTACCGCTCCTTTCAGGTCGAGATATTGGGGATATAGCAGATGCAATCATTAGCACCATAGATATAAATGATAGTGAGAATATCTATACTGTCATCACAGGTATGGGAGGGAATAATCTTGGACGACTACTTGAACTCTGTCCTGACTTAATAATTTACATAAAAGATCGAGAAAAGATTATTACTTGGGCGCTATTAACATCGATTGGAGAAGGTGCCATAAAGTTGCTGTTTGACAGATTTGAGCTATCTGAAGACGATACTATAATAGCTTCTGTAATATCTATATATAACGAACACTTATACGCCTCTTCTATTATTATCAATATTTGTGAACAGCTATTGCAAAGAGGGGTACGTATTAATGCGTTGGACGATAATCAAGATGGCATCCTGTCCGCAATTATTAAGCGTGGTGCTTATGAGTTGTTTGAGTGGATTTTCAGCAAAAATATAGCTATTGATTTTCCTATTGGGGAAATGAAGCAACCAATAGCTGTATATCTATGTAGTAATATTAGTCCAAATTCTTTGAAAATATTGAAATTACTTGATCGTTACGGAAAACTGAATATTAACCACAAAGATAGACTTGGCGTCACTCCACTTATTGCAGCATCTGGAAACTGCGCTGTCGAGTTGGTTAAACACCTTCTTGAGAAAGGTGCTAATATTGAAACAACTGCACTTGAAGATAGCAGAACGCCCATCATGCATGCAATATCCTATTCACCTACAATAAAAAGTAGTCAAAGAGTTAAATGTGTATCTGTTATGCTTGATAGCGGTGCTAATATTAATGGGCTTGACCGAAAAGGACTATCACCCCTTATGATTGCATGTTACTTTGGAGCAGAAAGTTGCGTTGAGTTACTATTAGAAAGAGGTGCAAATATAGCATTGGTGGATGATCGTGGACTAAACGCAGTTAACTACGCTACCTATGGTAATTGGGATTATGAGTATAGAAAAAATCACTCATTTAATGAAATCATACGAGCTAATATAATCAAACAACTAATCTCTATTGGGGCGAATATTAATAATGTGCCTAAAGGACCGGATTTAAACCCTGCACTCATTAATTGTATTATTTGCAGCCATATACATCTATTTGATGCGCTTATAGATGGAGGTGCAAATGTCAATATTAAAGATAATAGCGGTATCCCTGCCATACATTATGCCATACATGTTAGTGGGATCGAATTTATAGAGCGTCTATTTGCACACCCATCTATTGATATTTTAGCTAATTGCGCCGATGGATCTGGTGTTTGGCATGCACTAAGCAAAACGGAACCTATTGCATCAATAAAAACAGCTGGTATCTTACAAAACATAAACATCCCTATTGTCCAAAATAATTTCGGTGAACACCCACTACATCTAGCCGTTAAGGTGGGAAATATTAAGTTAGTGAAGTTCTTTATTTCAATTGACAAAAAGTCTATCAATATGCAAGACAAGTATGGCAGAACTCCTATATTCAATATATTTCAGATAGAGAAAGATAATTTCAATCGAGATGAAATATGTAAAATCCTAATAGAAGCTGGTGTAGATATAAATGTGCGTAGTGTCTTAGGAGATACTCTGCTCAGGTTGAGTCAAGATATGAAGCTCAATGCTATAACAGAATTGCTTATAAATAATGGGGCAGATATTGGAATGGGGAGACGTAAAATTGGGTTTTAATTCAGTTTGGATTACTCCCTGTTACATATTCAAATTTATTAACCCTAAAGTTACTAATCAATAAAACCCTCATTGTTAAGTGATAATTTACTATATTTGTAATTCAACAGTATAAAATAAAAGAAAGATGGCAAATATAACAAAGAAAGATGCGCTGCTTTACCACTCGCAAGGAAAGCCAGGTAAGATAGAGGTTGTCCCAACTAAACCATACAGTACACAACGAGATTTATCATTAGCTTATTCTCCGGGGGTGGCTGAGCCTTGTTTGGAGATTGAGAAGAATCCAGAAACTGTGTATGAATATACAGCGAAAGGTAATTTAGTTGCAGTTATTTCAAACGGTACGGCCGTGCTTGGTTTGGGAGATATTGGTGCGATGGCAGGGAAGCCTGTTATGGAGGGAAAAGGACTCCTATTTAAAATATTTGCAGGTATTGATGTATTTGATATTGAGGTAGACGAGAAAGACCCTGAAAAGTTTATCCAAACCGTTAAAGCGATTGCCCCAACTTTTGGAGGTATCAACCTAGAAGATATCAAAGCGCCCGAATGTTTTGAGATTGAAGAGCGTCTAAAAGCAGAATTGGATATTCCTGTGATGCACGACGACCAACACGGTACAGCCATTATCTCTAGTGCAGGACTTTTAAATGCACTTGAAATTACAGGCAAAAAGATCGATGAAGTTAAAATCGTAGTAAACGGTGCAGGTGCTGCTTCGAACTCTTGTACACGCCTATACTTAATGTTAGGTGTGAAAAAAGAAAATGTAGTTATGTGCGACAGTAAAGGAGTAATCTCTACACTACGTACAGACTTGAACGAATCGAAGAAATTCTTCGCCACCGCTCGCCCTATCACTACATTGCAAGAAGCTGTTATTGGTGCTGATGTATTCTTGGGGCTATCCGTAGCCAATGTTTTAACCAAAGAGATGGTTCAGAGTATGAACGACAATCCGATTGTTTTTGCTTTGGCAAACCCAAATCCAGAGATTGCATACGCCGATGCGATGACTGCACGCGAAGATTTAATCTTTGCTACAGGTCGTTCAGACTATCCTAACCAAATCAACAACGTATTAGGATTCCCATATATCTTTAGAGGTGCACTCGACACACACGCCAAAGCGATCAACGAAGAGATGAAGCTTGCCGCTGTTAAAGCAATTGCAGACCTTGCCAAAGAGCCAGTGCCTGATGTTGTGAATGCTGCCTACAAGCTAAAACGCATGAGTTTTGGTAGAGATTATATATTGCCTAAACCGCTCGACCCTCGCTTGCTTACACACGTATCTATCGCTGTTGCCAAAGCTGCAATGGAATCGGGCGTAGCACGTAAAGAGATTACAGATTGGGCTGGATACGAAAATCATTTGAAAGAGATGATGGGATACGACAACAAGCTACTGCGCAACTTTACAGATATGGCAAAAGCCAATCCAAAGCGTGTGGTATTTGCCGAAGCCAATCACATCAATATGCTTAAAGCCGCTGCACAAGCAAAAGCCGAAGGTATCTGTTTGCCAATCGTATTGGGTAACCCTGAAAGATTAGAGCGTTTTGCCAAAGAGGAGAATATCAGCCTTGAAGGAATCGAAATCGTAAACCTACGTCACGACTGCGAAATGGATCGCCGCCTACGCTATGCCCATATCTTAACCGAAAAGAAAGCGCGCGAAGGTATTAGCTTTGCAGAGGCATGCGAAAAAATGTATGACCGTAACTATTTCGGTATGATGATGGTAGAGACTGGCGATGCTGATGCCTTTATCACAGGTATGTATAGCCGCTATGCTGAGACAACTAAATTAGCTGAGCAGATTATTGGCGTACGTGCTCCATTCAAACACTTTGGTGCAATGAATATCATCACTTGCAAGAAAGGAACTTACTTTATTGCCGATACACTGATCAACCGTCACCCATCAACAGAGGTGTTGATTGATGTTGCCAGACTCACACACGATGCAGTGAAATTCTTTGCACACGAACCAGTGATGGCAATGCTTTCGTACTCAAACTTTGGCTCAGACAAAAAAGGTAGCCCAGAGAAAGTACACAAAGCCATTGAAAGCATACACGCAAACTTCCCTGAAATTGCCATTGATGGCGAGATGCAGGTAAACTTTGCCCTCGACCGCAAATTGCGTGACGAGCGCTACCCTTTCACGAAGATTAAAGGTAAAGATGTGAATGCACTTATATTCCCGAACCTTAGTTCTGCGAATAGTGCCTATAAAATGTTATTGGAGATGGGTGTTGGCGAAAGCATTGGACCAATCCAAATGGGACTAAACAAACCTATTCACTTTACAGATGTAGAAAGTTCTACGCGCGATATATTCAACCTTACGGTAGTAGCTGTGGTTGATGCAATTGTACAAGAACAACTGAATAGCGAGATATTGTAAATTAAAAATCTCTGAGAGTTCAATATTCAGCAGAGAATCTCAAAATTGAACAAAATAAAAGAGGTTGTCCCTAAATCAAAATGATTTAGGGACAACCTCTTTTATTTTGTTTGCTATGTGCTTATTTCTGTAGTTC
>CAMQTD010000084.1 GCA_947036995.1 uncultured Parabacteroides sp. | reverse complement strand
AAAAAGGGATTGTTGTTTCGAATGAAACAACAATCCCTTTTTAATAATCTATAAGGCTTATATCCTAGTCTTGTAGTTTTGCTGAGATAAACTCACGGTTCAAACGAGCGATATTGCTGATAGAAACACCTTTAGGGCACTCTACTTCGCAAGCACGTGTGTTGGTACAGTTACCAAAACCTAATTCGTCCATTTTAGCAACCATTGATTTAGCACGGCGAGCACCTTCGATCTTACCTTGTGGAAGCAATGCCAACTGGCTTACTTTCGCAGATACGAATAACATAGCCGAACCATTCTTACAAGCAGCTACACAAGCACCACAACCGATACATGCAGCAGCATCCATAGCCTCTTCAGCATCATGCTGAGGAATAGCGATTGCGTTAGCATCTGGTACACCACCTGTATTTACAGATATGTAACCACCCGCTTGCATGATTGTATCAAATGCGTTACGGTTTACCATCAAGTCGCGGATCACTGGGAAACCAGCCGAACGCCAAGGCTCGATTGTAATTGTTTCGCCATCGTGAAACTTACGCATGTGTAATTGACATGTTGTAATCTCTGTGTCTGGTCCGTGTGGGTGTCCGTTGATGTACAATGAGCACATACCACAAATACCTTCACGACAGTCGTGGTCAAATACCACTGGCTCTTTATGTTCTGCAAGTAGTTGCTCGTTCATCATATCCATCATTTCGAGGAATGAACTATCTGTTGCAACCTTGTCAAGCTTAATAGTTTGGAAAGATCCTTTTTCTTTAGGACCTCTTTGACGCCATACTTTAAGCGTTATATTAATTGTTTTTTCCATTTTGTAATCTCCTTTAATTTTTAATAAATCGACTGGGTCTTTAATTAGCTCTTATAGTTACGTTGTTGACGCTCAACAAATTCGTAATCAAGTGGTTCTTTCAACAACTCTGGATCTTGTCCGTCGCCATTGTATTTCCAACATGATACGTATGCAAACTTATCATCATCACGTAAAGCCTCACCCTCTGGAGTTTGGAACTCTTCACGGAAGTGACCTCCACAAGACTCTTCACGATCTAATCCGTCGTGTGCCATCAATTCGCCAATCTCGATAAAGTCTGCCAAACGAAGTGCTTTCTCAAGCTCAATATTCAAGTCATCGCCTGATCCAGGGATATAAACGTTTGTCCAGAACTCTTTTCTTACCTCTTTGATCTTAGTAATTGCATTTTTAAGACCTTCAGCTGTACGACCCATACCTACGAAGTCCCACATGATTAAACCAAGCTCTTTGTGGATCATATCTACAGATTTCTTACCTTTGATTTTCATCAAACGCTCGATTTTATCGTTGATACCTTTCTCTGCCGCAGCAAATTCAGGAAGATCAGTGCTGAAGCGTGGTACACGGATTTGATCCGCTAAGTAGCTTTGGATTGTATATGGTAATACGAAGTATCCATCAGCCAAACCTTGCATCAATGCAGAAGCACCTAAACGGTTAGCTCCGTGGTCAGAGAAGTTAGCCTCTCCAATTGCAAATAGTCCAGGAATAGAAGTTGACAATTCATAATCTACCCAGATACCACCCATTGTGTAGTGTAGTGCAGGATAAATCATCATTGGTGTTCCGTATGGATTATCATCAACAATCTTTTCGTACATTTGGAAAAGGTTACCATATTTAGCCTCTACAACATCTTTACCTAAACGGTTGATAGCGTCAGAGAAGTCTAAGTATACAGCAAGACCTGTACCTACACCGAAACCAGCGTCGCAACGCTCTTTAGCAGCACGTGAAGCTACGTCACGTGGTACAAGGTTACCGAATGCTGGGTAACGACGCTCCAAGTAGTAGTCGCGATCTTCTTCTTTGATTGCAGTTGGTTTCATTTTGCCATTACGAATAGCTTCAGCATCTTTTAGGTGTTTTGGTACCCAGATACGTCCATCATTACGTAAAGACTCTGACATCAACGTTAATTTTGATTGTGCATCACCGTGTACTGGAATACAAGTAGGGTGAATCTGTGCCATACATGGGTTAGCGAAGTAAGCTCCCTTGCGGTAACATTGCATCAATGCTGATCCGTTCGAAGTCATTGCGTTAGTAGACAAGAAGAATGTGTTTGCATATCCACCTGTTGCAATTACAACAGCGTGAGCAGAGAAACGCTCAATCTTACCTGAAACTAAATCGCGTGCGATAATACCGCGAGCACGACCATCTACAACAACAACGTCAAGCATCTCGTAACGCGTATATAACGTTACTTGTTTTTTGCTAACAGCACGGCTCAATGCAGAGTATGCACCTAATAATAACTGCTGTCCGGTTTGTCCACGTGCATAGAATGTACGTGATACCTGAGCACCACCAAATGAACGGTTATCAAGCAAACCACCATATTCGCGAGCAAAAGGAACACCTTGAGCCACACATTGGTCGATGATTTCGTTTGAGACCTCTGCCAAACGGTATACGTTTGACTCACGTGCACGGTAGTCTCCACCTTTGATTGTATCGTAAAACAGACGGTAAACAGAGTCACCATCATTTTGATAATTCTTTGCAGCATTGATACCTCCCTGAGCAGCAATCGAGTGCGCACGACGAGGAGAATCTTGAATACAGAAGTTTTTTACATTAAATCCCATCTCGCCCAATGAAGCAGCTGCAGAAGCACCTCCTAAACCAGTACCAATAACGATGATATCTAGACGACGTTTGTTTGATGGGTTCACCAATTTTTGGTGATCTTTATAATTGCTCCACTTGTCCGCTAATGGACCTTGAGGAATTTTTGAATCTATTTTAGTCATAATTCTTTATTTTCAAAAAGTTAGATAATAATTAATTATAGGCTTTGTACGTAAAAGAATATCGTAACAACAGCAAAACCTAAGAAGATAACGGCTGCAAATACATCAGAAACACATTTCCAACGAGCAAACCAAACCTTATTATTCCAACCAATGGTTTGAAGCGCACTCCAAAAACCGTGAGTTAAGTGGAACCACAATGCAGCATACCATACTAAGTAAAGCACTACGATGATAGGATTACTAAAATAGTATTTAATAAATGCTACACCGTCTTGAGGAGAAACCATGTTTCCGCCCAAAGCTACTTCGTGAACACCCATCAACTCTTGGAACATCATTTTGTACCAGAATTGAGACAAGTGTAATCCCATAAAACCAAGAACAATCACACCCAAAACCATCATGTTTTGAGAAGACCACTCAACGCCTTTAGGCATTACGTTTACTGCATAACGGTCGGTACCGCGCGCCTTGCGATTCTGCATCGTAAGGATAAATGCATAGATTATGTGGACAAGAAATCCACCCGCTAAAACAGCAGTAGCCGCTACGGCATACCAGTTAGCACCCAAGAATGCACAAATCATGTTGTAAGCATCTTCAGAAAAGATTGCAGCAACATTCATTGACATGTGAAATAGTAAAAACAAAATAAGGAAAATCCCCGATACACTCATGATCAGTTTTCTTCCCACAGATGAATTAATTAACCACATAGGACAATAATTTTAAGTTATTAATTGTTTAAAAAAGTTCTGATTTACGCTAAAAAACGTGCACAAAGGTATGCTAAATAGCGTTACGGAGCAAGGGATTAGAGAAAATTTTCGGTAATAGACGGATGTATATAGGTAAGATATAGCAGCAATTTACTTTTTCTACTTTTTAATTTGTAAAATACAGAAGAAATATGAAAATTGATAGTATTAATAATGCAACTACATTGACTGAAATAGGTTGGTCATATGATGAAAACAAATTGATCTATTTTAAAGAATTACTGTTTTTCAATCTTTATAGTATTGGATTTTGTGATTATTGTTTTATATTTGTCTCTTCTGATATGTTAAACAAAAGAATAAAAAGATACATTTATACAGAATAGGTGATTTTTATCCTAAAAATTGATTCTTAATGAATATCCTTCAAATTATAACATCATCTAAAAATTGGGCTGGAACTGAGCAATATATTTTTGATTTATCAAAAAAACTCATCTCTCTAGGACATAATGTAATTTTTGTAATTGCAAATGATGGAAATGTTGTTTATCCTAGATTTGAGCAAATAGGAACTGTTTATTTACTTCCTCTCAAAAGCAAATTTGATTTTTATTCAATAAAAGCTTTGCGAAAGATAATAAAGAATGAGCAACCAGATATTATTCATACCCATCAGCCTAAAAATATATTTCATGCTTATTTTGCAAAACTAGGTTCTAAGCATCCAGTAATTGTACATACGGTTCATTTTTGGATTAATCCCACATCTCCTAAGGTATTATATAATTGGATCTTTAGTAAAGCTAATTATATAATTGCAGTCTCTGAATTTGTGCGCCTACGCGTATTAGATGTTTATAATTCAATAAATGCAGAGCGAGCAGTAACGGTATTAAGTAGTATTGAAATTTCGCGTTTGGGCTTTAATTCAATAGAGAGGGTGCAGCAGGAGGTAACAATCGGATATGCAGGAAGACTTGTCGAAGAGAAAGGAATTGAAACCTTAATTAAGGCAATAAATATACTCCATAAAAAGAATCTTAACTTTAAACTGATTATTGCTGGGACTGGAGATAGTATTTATGTGGAGAAATTAAAACAATATATTTCTGATTTCAACTTAGAAGATAGGGTGGAATTTAAAGGCTTTATTCATAATATTGGAGAATATATATCTTTAGTTGATATAGCTGTAGTCCCTTCAATTGTACCAGAAGCTATAAGTTTGATGTTACTTGAGTATATGGCTCTCGGAAAAGCGATTGTTTCAACGAATAACGGGGGACAGAAAGAAGCTATTGATAATGGTATTAATGGCATATTAGTCAACCCTTCGGACGAAATAGTATTAAGTGAAAATCTTTATCATTTACTATCTAATAAATATTTGAGAGACTCATTAGGAGCTGCGGCAAAAGAAAAATTTGAGACAGTTCTTTCTTATAGTAATTTCATGAATAAAATGCTTCAAGTATACGAACAAGCAAGAACCTCGTCAGATGAAGAATAAAAATATACTACAAATAGCAGCTTCTCCAAGTTGGGGTGGGGGCGAAAAATATGTTTATGATTTAGCTTCTGAATTAGATAAGAAAGGCTACAGTGTTTTCATTATTCATCGGAAGAGTGAAATTCTGAAAAGAAAAATGCAACAGCTTCAGTTAAATCAAAAAGAGCTATCTCTTAAAAACCTCTTTGACGTAGTCTCTATTATAAAGCTTGCATTGTTTATCTCCCAAAACAAGATAGATGTTATTCACGTACATCAATTCAAAGATGCCTTTATGTCTTTATTTGCTTCTTTTATGGTGCAGGGAAAAGTACGCATAATTTGTACAAGACACTTAGTAAAGCCAGCAAAAACAAATTTTTTGTACAGGTTTTTATATAACAAACTTGAAGCTATCATATTTGTTTCGGAGTTAGCTCGTAATAAGTTTATAAGTACACATCCTCTTATCCCTGCTGAAAAACTGATTGTTATTCACAATAGTGTAAAAGATACTATAGAGGTGGAGTCTTCTTCGACAGATATCCGTTTAAAATATAATTTATCAAAGGAAACGCCATTGTTAGTTTTTACAGGAAGGATTGTTTCCGAAAAAGGAATCAATGTTTTAATTGAGGCGCTGAATAAGTGTAGTGCTCTTGATTTTTACTTATTGATTTTGGGAGTTGGGGATGCTGCATATGAGGAGAAGATTAAAACTCAAATACGTAATTACAATCTTGAAAACAAAATAGAATTCGTAGGATTTGTAGATAATATTATACCCTACATTGTTCATTCAGATTTGGGTATATTTCCTTCAATATGTCAAGAGTCATTCGGATTGATGGCGATTGAGTTTATGAAGTATGGGAAGTGTGTGATAACAACCAATAATGGAGCGCAAAAGGAGTTTATTGAAAACAATAAAAATGGTCTACTTATACCTCCTAACGATAGTGATTGCTTGGCAAAAGCCATTGCTTTATTAATAGAAAACAGAGCAGAACGAAATAGATTAGGCAACGAAGCAAAGCTAAAATTCGACTTAGATCTATCTTATGACTTATTCTTTAAGAAAATAATTAACGTGTATTTTTCCTCTTAAAAACTCTATATCAATATGAAAATAGCATACGATGGAAAGCGAATTGTAAAAAACAGAACAGGATTAGGTAATTATGGAAGGTATATAATCAATGCACTTGCTAAAAATTACCCCGATAATGCATACCTTATCTATGCCGAAGATAAGGGTGATGATAACCTGACAAAGCAAGTTGTAAAATCAAATCAAGTTACATACATATACGCTAAAGCTAAATCAGCTATAACAAAGGCTATTTGGCGCTCATACGCCATTGTTAAAGAGTTGAGTAATGATGATGTTGATATATATCACGGACTAAGTAATGAGATTCCTATTGGTATTAGTTCTACTAATATTAAAAGTATTGTTACGATTCACGATCTTATATTTATTCGTTATCCAGCGCTTTATAAGCCGATTGATAGAACAATCTATACTTGGAAGTTTAAATACGCCTGCCTCAATGCTACAAGAGTCATAGCCATTAGCGAACAAACAAAGCGTGATATAATTTCGTATTTCAAGATACCCGAAGAGAAGATAGATGTAGTATATCAAGGCTGCGACACCTCTTTCTCACAAACAGTAAGTGAAGAGAAGAAGGAGCGTATTCGTCAGAAATATAACCTGCCTGAAAAGTATATCCTATATGTAGGTAGTATTGAGACACGCAAGAACTTACTTCTTATCGTAAAAGCATTGAAGCTAAGCAACGAAAAAGTACACCTCATTGCCATAGGCAAGAAAACGCCGTATGTACAAGAAGTAGTCGCTTATGCACAAGCAAATCAATTAGAGTCACAGCTAACCATACTTCATCAAATACCATTTGACGAACTTCCTTCGTTTTATCAAATGGCTTCACTGTTTGTCTATCCCTCGTTTTTTGAAGGATTTGGTATTCCTATTGTGGAGGCATTGCATAGTAATATCCCTGTTATTGCAGCGAAAGGTTCGTGCTTAGAAGAGGCAGGAGGAGAAAATTCCATCTACATTGATCCTACAGATGCTAATGCGTTAGCAGAAGCAATTGATTTGGTATTAAGTGATACAACGGTTGCCGAGCGTATGCGAGTAGAAGGCAAAGCGTATGTACAGCGATTCTCCGATATACAAATTGCACATGATATGATGGCTGTTTATAAGAAGATTTAATCCCTCTTAATCGGATGCAGGATGCCTTTTGGAATATTTCTTCCAAAAGGTTTTTTTGTATTTAAGCGTTAGCGCTACACATTGGGTAATGTCTATACCTCGACCTTTTGCATATGCTGTAGCCAGCAGAGTAAAGAAGTCATCTTTGCCCCATAAGCGTTGAAAGTTTTCACACCCTTTCTTAATAGATACAGGGCCAAAGTCCATTCGATTGATATCAACTAGGCAGAACTGAATTTCACCATCAACCTTATCGAATAAGATATTTCCAGGCGAATAATCACGATGGTATATACCCGCTTCGTGCATACGTGCAGTAAATTGCCCTAAAGCTTTAACTACATCCTCTTTACCTTTCATCTCACTTGTTCCAAACTCATACATGGTTCTACTCAGTTGTGATTGGATGCTAATAAAATAGCTTTCGGCAATTATATTATGCTTTTTGTAAACGATGTAAGCAATGGGTTCGGGTGTTGAAAAACCTTTTTCTGTAAGAATTTGCGCGTAATTAAAAGCTCGTAAACCTTTACTTGGACGGATGAAGGTATAAATAAGTCTATTCAGTAGGGATGGTTTCCTGTACTGTTTTACATTTATCTGTAATCCATTAAACTCAAACACCTTAATTTCGTTACGACTTTTGTATATCGTTACACCCTCCTTCGCAAAGATCTGAGGAATATTTTGTACGAAAGCTTCAAGATGCAAATAGTTGGGATTTAGAATAATTGCTTCTTTCATTTACTCAATATTTTATCAATAACCAACTCCACATCTAAACTCTCCAAACACTCCCACGTCCCCTTATAGCACGCTTTATCTCCAAATACGGAGCATGGGCGGCAGGATAGTGGAGCTTGTACAATATTGGCAGGATCTTGGCGGTAGCCATAAAAACCTACAGCAGGGTGTGTAGCTCCCCAGATAGAAACAACGGGTGTATTTACTAAAGATGCAAAGTGCATATTGGCACTGTCCATTGATACCAATACATCGAGTTCGCTAATTAAGGTAAGCTCGGTATCAAGCGAGTAGCGTGCTACGGCAGAATGCACGTTAGCGTGTGCCTGTTCAAATTTATTGATTACAATCTCTTCAGGTCCTTTTCCGCCAAAAAGAAAGATTTCAACAGTTGGTAGGCTTGCTAGCTGCTCTATTAACGCCTCCATCTTATCGGCAGGATATATTTTGCCGCGATGTTTAGCAAAGGGAGCAATACCGATCCATTTCCCACTCTTTTTACCTACGAGTGTTTCCATTTTGGCAATATCCGCAGGTACATCTTGAAACAAAGAGGTGAAAGATTCGGTATAGTTAAGCCCAGCTTGGCGGAATACGTCAGCATATCGCTCCACTACAGGGCGTAGTGGAGTGATTGTTTTGCTGTCGGATTTTGCTGTAAGTTTAGCGCGCCCAGCACGTTCTTTGTCGTAAACAAATATGGGCGTGCCTTTGAGTTTAAAGTAATTGCGGATAATCTTAGTTCGGAGTACATCGTGCAAGTCCAGTACCATGTCAAACTTCTGTCTGCCGAGTGCTGCAGCAAAGCGCAGCAAGCCGCTCAGATTCTTTTCTCTTCCTTTGGTATTGATGCTAACCACCACCACGTTGCTGGGGCTGTGCATGAATATAGGCTTCAAAAAGGCTTGGGTAACTACGGTAAACGTGTCGTTAGGATTTGCTTTAGCGGCAGAGTATATAACAGGAATTGTCATTGCTACATCGCCAATCGCTGATATCCGGATTACTAAGATATTTGCCATTATTTTATTTTTTAGCGTACAGAACAGGGTTTAAAGCAGGATCGTTATACATTTTCATCTGCTTGTATACCTTCATATATTTTTTACCAGCGGCAAAATCCTCTAGCAGTTGATCCAGTGCTGTTGTAAGGTCTCTATGTTGCTCTTCTAAGATCGCCAATTTTGTTTCGCATTGTGCTTTGTGTGCTGCATCGGTATTGGTACGGTTCACCTCTTGTTGCATGTGATATACCTTCAAGATTAAGATTGATAGGCGATCTACTGCCCAAGCAGGACTTTCTGTATTGATGGTTGCATCTGCTACTTTTGCAACATCTTTATACTGATCCAAGAAATAGCTATCAACAAGCTCCACTAAATCGGTACGATCTTGGTTCGACTTATCAATGCGACGCTTCAATGCTAATGCTTCGATCGGGTCAATTGCTGGATTACGGATAATATCTTCGAAGTGCCATTGTACAGCATCAATCCAATTCTTTAGGTAAAGATAGTATTCGATACTTTTTACTGGATATGGATTCTCGATGGCTGCATCAACGTTATCAGTTACGTGATAAGCTGCTGTTGCTTGATTGAATATGTCTGAGCTAAGTTTGCTAAATTTCATGGTTGTATAAATTACGATGAATAAATTAGGTTATACACAAATTGTTTATTTGGGCAAATATAGTATTATTTGCCCAAATAAACAATTTGAATAGGGGGTATATAAAATATTATACGTTAAAGCGGAAGTGCATCACGTCGCCATCTTCGGCTACGTACTCTTTTCCTTCTACATTCATCTTACCAGCTTCTTTAACTGCTGATTCAGAACCGTAGGTGATAAAGTCTACATACTTAATTACTTCGGCACGGATAAATCCTTTCTCAAAGTCGGTGTGGATTACGCCTGCACACTGTGGTGCTTTGCTACCTTTAAGGTATGTCCATGCACGAACTTCTTGTACACCTGCTGTAAAATAGGTTTCAAGATTCAATAGTTTGTAGGCCGATTTAATCAAACGTGCTACGCCCGACTCTGCTAATCCTACTTCGTTTAAGAACATTTGACGCTCTTCGTATGTATCGAATTCTGCAATTTCTGATTCTGTTTGTGCTGCAACGATTAGGATCTCTGCATTCTCTTCCTTTACTGCCTCACGTACTTGTTCTACGTATGCGTTACCGTTTACGGCACTTGCTTCGTCTACGTTACAAACATACATAACTGGTTTGCTTGTTAATAAGAAAAGTTCGTCAGCAATTTTCAGTTCGTCTTTTGTATCAAACGTTACTGTACGTGCTGGTTTACCTTGCTCCAAAGCATCTTTGTACTTGCTCAAAACATCGAAAGCTAACTTAGCTTGCTTGTCTCCACCGGTCTGTGCTTGCTTCTTAACCTTTAGTAAACGAGAATCAACCGTCTCTAAATCTTTTAGCTGAAGTTCAAAGTCGATAATCTCTTTGTCACGAACAGGGTTGATAGAACCATCTACGTGTGTGATATTATCATCATCAAAGCAACGTAATACGTGTAGGATAGCATCTGTTTCGCGGATGTTAGCTAAGAATTTATTTCCTAGACCTTCGCCCTTACTTGCGCCTTTTACCAATCCTGCAATATCAACAATCTCTACAGTTGTAGGTACAATGCGTTGTGGATTAATAAATTCTGCTAATTTGTTCAAACGCTCATCTGGTACGGTAATTACACCTACGTTTGGTTCGATTGTACAAAAAGGGAAGTTTGCTGATTGCGCTTTGGCGTTAGACAAACAATTAAATAGAGTAGATTTACCTACATTCGGCAAACCTACGATTCCACACTGTAAAGCCATTGTATCGTTGTTATTATATTTGTTATCAATTTGAATTTGCAAAGATAACCAATCTTTTAATATGTTGGCAGATAGCTTCGCAATTCATTCAACTAAAGTGGTAGATAAACTTTTCTTAATCGTTTGTATCGTGCTGCGCGAGATGGGGATGAGGGTATCACACGCTTTGAGTTGTAGCATATGGATACTATTTATCTTGGTAAGTTGTACCGCCTGTTCAAGGTTTACGATATAAGAGCGATGACATCTCAAACAGTTGAACGGTTGCAATATAACTTCGATGTTTTTAAGTGAGTTGCGGATCATCTTTTTAGATAATACGGCTGCTTCAGTATAATGTACGATGATGTAATTATCGGCAGATTCGATATAGAGCAGTGCTTCGGAGGTGAGTGTTAACTGTATATTTTGATTCTCGTCGTATAGCTTAATCATCCCTCTTATTCTAACCTCTTTTGCTATTGGAGTAGTTACCGTGAGTGGGTGTGTTTGTTGTGTGATAATCTTTAGTAAACTTAAACCGATGATATACCACAGCGCTAAGATAGGCATAACCAATCGGAATGTTTGGATAAACTCTGTCAAAAGATTATTTTCGGGGAAAGAGTAAAATGAGCTTAAACAGAGTGATATGAAAATGAGATCAAAAATAAATCCAATGATAATATGATAGTTCTTGATTGCTTTTTGTTTAAAATATCTTGCTTGTATGGCGTGAGAAGCTAATATAAAAAGACCTCCACTTATTCCGATAAAAGGAATTTCCATCTCTTCGACAGGAGATACAATAGAGATCCATTCATTTATATTGTAGGGTATGAAAAGTAGTAAGAATAATAGGCAAAAAACAATCGCACCGATCGCAAAGGCATAACGGTTTTTCGGGTTATCAAACAGTAGAAAGGGGGCATTAAGTTGCTCTATTAGTTGTTTTGAAATAGTGTTTTTCATCTTTTATCTATCAGTTTTCCTGTCTATATTTACTTTATTAGATTGGAAACAAAGGTAGAAAAAATATTTAGAACAGCTCTT